>NZ_JAUBTO010000122.1:0-26467 GCF_036702495.1 Microcoleus sp. C2D2
TTATATTATCAAGGGAGTCGCGAGTTCATTCATCTTTCTAAATGCTGTTTTCTTACTTATTCAGCAAGCCCTATTTATTTAAAGAGAAATGGTTTTACAGATGAAGCCATACGATCTAATTCTCCTTTGTTGTGTTTGAGAAGAGTATGTCCCCATAACTCATTTGTGTTGTCAGAACAATCTTTTGCAAGAGCTTCTCCAATCTCCTCAAAAGTCTTTTTGATGTCTGTCCTTAGATTCTCTGGTTCAGATAGCACTCCCAGCACGAATACTCTTGCTTTTAGATCATCTGGAATATGACTTTCTACATAACTCAACCGATTTTCATTATCATCGAAATCAATGAGCAAAACCATCATTCTGTGTCGTAATTGTCGCATTTCAGGGGCATACTCCTTCGTGAATTCCTCCACAGTTTTTTTCCAACCCCCAGGAAGTGGCAGGACTTTAACAGCACGGTTATTAAGGTTTGGCCCGAGAAGAAATCCGTTGGCAATCTGGCGATTAGCATCATCTTCTGCCAACACATGAATGTGCGGTTGATACTTATTAGTCATAGCTCTATGTCGCCACCAATCAAGGCATTTATCAGGTCGCCTTTAACAGACATCTCACTCAGCGGTCTGACTAAAGTTGGCTCTAAGTGGCTTTTGCGATCTAATACAAAGGTATTTTCATTTGAAAACTTGCGGATTGCTTCAGGATTATGCGATGTCACTAAGATTTGACCGCTATTTTTAAATGAGCGTCGCAGAGACATTACAAAATGTCCAACCTCCGATAAGGATAGATAGTTATCTGGCTCGTCCCAGAAGCAAAAAAGTGGGCCATAAAATTTGTTAGCAGCCAAGACAACAGCGCAAAGAAAAAAGCATTTTTCCCCGTCAGATAAGTCATTAAATTCAATACTCAGATTCGCATTATTTGCTTCAAACCGAACAATCATGCTTTTCGAGTCTTTGCCGATTAGTTCATTCAGAAAATCCTGAATGTCAGGCATGACTTCTCGGAGATATTTATCAACCTGTGTGTAGGCGGCAGGATAGCGACTCAGTAAGCCCGAAACCCACTCCCCAAAGTTTGAACCATCTCGCTTTGGCTCCAAAGTTTCACCGTTTGAGTCTCCAGTAATTAAGCTGGGAATCGGGGCTAAAATGATCGTGCGAGCCAGCCAAGTCTTGAAAATATGAAGCGGATCGGTCTCAGATTGCTCCTGAATTACGGGCAGGGCAACAAGATGCCAATCTACCCGAAACTGAGCTTCACGATTTGGGGAGCTGGTGTGAAGAGTGACTTGGGCTTCTTTTCGAGAGTAAATTGGATCTCCTGCAACTAGCAGTTGCTCTTCAAAAACTCGAAGCTCTCTAAATTTTTCTGGTAAATCTAAGGCAAGGACATATTTGTATAATTTATCTTCGAGTAATACTTCTATTTCAAACCGGATCGGAACATCAGACCTTCCACGAGCGAAATCTTTCGAGCTAATAAGGTTAAGTTTTTCAAGGTCGCGCATTCTATTGATGCCTCGACAAATATTCTGAAGGACTTCTAATGCAGAGGCAATAGTTGATTTACCTGCACCATTTTTTCCAATCAAGAGAGCAGATGGCATCCCCTTTATGGGCAGTTCAAAGTTTTCTAGGCATCTGAAGTTGTGTACGTATAGTCTTTGGAGCATAGCAAAACAATTCCAAGGAGTGGGAAGTGAAAAAACTTTTTGAACTTTTTGAAGTGCTTAATTAGGGAATAGGCATTGCCATAAACTTCCAAAAAGTTCGGGTGCTTTTCTGAGCTAGAGACGGATGAGTTGCCGAACTATTAATCCCCGCCGCCAACTTATACCTCCAACTCGTCAAAAAACACCACTGCCCCAAATTTACTGCGTACTTAAAACTTAATATGCAGGCCCTGCGATCCAAGCAATAGTGATTCCCAGCCCCAAACCGACAAGCACTTGAAAAGGAGTGTGTCCCAGCAACTCTTTCAGGCGAGCCTCATTAAGGTTGTGATCTTCCTCAAAAAACTCGTCAATAATTTGGTTGAGGATGCGAGCTTGCTTGCCTGCCGCTTGGCGGACGCCTGCTGCGTCGTACATCACAATAATTGCAAAGATCGCAGCGATCGCAAACTCCGGACTTTCCCATCCCATCGTTTGTCCCACTCCAGCAGCCAAAGCGCCCACAAAAGACGAGTGAGCGCTGGGCATTCCCCCCGTTGTTACCAAATACCGAAGATTAAACTTGCGATTTTTGACCAACTCGATCGGCAGCTTCATGATCTGAGCTGCCAGACAAGCGAGCAAAGCAACCATGAGTACATGATTGTTTAAAATGCCGCTGCAAATTTCCTGCATAGTGTTTGGTATTTCTAGTTACTGCGGCTGGTAATAAAATCGGCGATCGCCAGCAGCGGTAGAGCTTTGCTCCCAAACACTGCCAATTGAGCTTTAGCATCAGCAACAAGCTGCGAAGCTTGGCGCCGAGACTCATCAATTCCCCACAAACTGGGAAAAGTGACTTTTCCTGCTTGAACATCTTTGCCAGCAGTTTTGCCCAGTTCTTCTTGGGTAGCAGTAATATCCAGAATGTCGTCAATTATCTGAAAAGCCAGCCCAATATTTTTAGCGAAACGAGACAGCCGCTGCAAATCTGCCTCAGATGCAGATGCCAGAATTGCCCCACAAACTACGCAAGCCTCTAACAGCGCGCCTGTTTTGTGAGCGTGAATGTAATTCAAAGTTTCCAGAGAAACATCTGTCTTTCCTTCCGATTCCACGTCAACCACCTGACCGCCTATGAGTCCACCAGCCCCGGCAGCGCGACCCAAATGGGCGATCGTCTGCAACACCTGCTGGGGGGGTACGTTCTCAGTTTTAGTGGCGATAAATTCAAAAGCATAGGTCAACAAAGCATCGCCAGCCAAAATGGCGATATCCTCGCCGTAGACTTTGTGGTTCGTCAGTTTGCCGCGCCGGTAGTCGTCATTGTCCATTGCCGGCAAATCGTCGTGGATCAGCGACATGGTGTGGATCATTTCCATAGCGCAAGCTGTGGGCATTGCCATAGATGTAGTGCCGCCGACCAGTTCGCAGCTAGCGAGACACAGGATCGGACGCACGCGCTTGCCCCCCGCTAGCAGCGAGTAGCGCATTGCTTCGTAAATTTTCTCTGGGTAGATGACCGGGAGTGCACTGTCGAGAGCTACCTCGATCGCCTCTTTTCGCTTGGCTAGATAAGTAGATATGTCGAAAGAGGATTCCGGTTGGGACGAACCCATTTCTGTTGCCAATACCATCCCTTGCTCTCTTGTACTGAATAATTATGTGGGATATTCTGAGCCGTTGGGGTCGGATCGTGCCGACTTTTACGGCGGTAGTTGCTCGAACTCCGAGCATCAATTAATCATTCTACGGGTGTTGTTGCACAGAAAATCTTTGAGTTTTGATAACTTTGTGAAATTACCAGTCAATCTAAAATTTACAATCTCAAATTTCAAATCTCAAATGCGCTGCTGCTGTCTGGCGACTTCCAAAAACCGCTGCACCGCCGCCGTTGGATCGCTGCGCCAAATTAGAGCGATCGCCACAATGCAGGTTGATTCTGGCAACGCTTTGTAAACAACCCCGCTGCGCTGGAAATTTTGCATCGACGCCGGGACGATCGCCACTCCCATCTCGGCGGCTACCAGACTCACAATGGTTTGCATTTGAATTGCTTCTTGAGCCGCGATCGGGCTAAAACCTGCTTGCTGACAAAGACTGACGATCGGATCGTACAGCCCCGGAGCCAGGGAACGGGGAAATAGGATGAACGGTTCCGTGGAAAGTTCGCGTAATTCAAGATGCGCGCGATCGACCAAATGATGCGTTTCTGGCAGTGCCGCGATCAGCGGTTCTCGAAAAACGATTTCAGAATTTATCCCGTCTTCCTCAACCGGAGGACGCACGAAGCCGATATCAATTTGCCCGAACCGCAGCCGCTGCAACTGTTCGTTTGTCGTCAGTTCGTGCAGTTCCAGCTTAACGGCGGGACACCGAGTGCGAAAGGCCTGCAAAATCGCTGGAACCACGTTGTGGGCGGAGGAACTCACAAAGCCGACCGTCAGTTGGCCGAGTTCGCCCCGGCTGGTTTGTCGGCCGAGTTGAATTGCTCGATCGACTTGCTGCAGAATTTTCCCGGCTTCCTCGAAAAAAACCTGTCCCGCTGCCGTTAAATGCACCGTCCGCTTGGTGCGGCGAAACAGTTGAAACCCCAATTCTGCCTCTAAATGCTGGATTTGTTGGCTCAGCGGAGGTTGGGCCATATGCAGTTTTTCTGCTGCACGAGTGAAATTCAGTTCCTCTGCAACTGCAATGAAATAACGCAAATGCCGAAGTTCCATAGGTTCCAATGATTGATATTTTAAAAGTATAAGTGGTTACTTAAACATATATTGGACATTGAGGATGATATTTCATACAGTGATTAATAGGCAAAGTTGAGAATTAAACAATGGCTAATTTGGATATCAAAATTAGAGAAGCAGATCTGGCAGATTTGGAATTAATCGTGGATTTTATTTCGCAAAAAAGCGAGTTTGATGGCTGTAAAAATTTGTTGGCAGCAACAGCATATAAATTGCAGCAAACGTTGTTTTGCCAGCCTCCGCTAGTACGGGTTTTGTTGGCGGAAGTTGCGGGAAAAGCGGTAGGATTTGCTCTTTTTTATTCCTCCTATTCAAGTTTATTGACGCAGCGGTGCCTTTGGCTTGATGATTTATTTGTGCAAGCTCCTATGCGCGGTATGGGAGTCGGGACAGCGCTGTTAAAGTATTTGGCACAAATTGCTGAGTCCACAAATTGCGGGCGTATGGAATGGACTGTTAATCCTGCCAATGCGCCGGGAATTGCTTTTTATGAAAAGCAGGGAGCGCGGGTTTTGGAAAATATTAGGGTTTGCCGTATTGAGGGGGATGGAATTGGTCTGCTTGCTGGCAAATAATTTAATAACGAACCGCGAAGGCGCGAAGAACGCGAAGAGATGAGAAAAGAAGAGGAAAGAAGAGAAGAGATGTCACAATTTTTTTGGAATTCTGCTCTTTATGAGAAAAATCATGCTTTTGTTTGGCAGTACGGTGAATCAATTGTGGAGTTACTGGCTCCGAAGGCTGGTGAACAAATTCTGGATTTGGGCTGCGGTACGGGGCAGTTAACTGAAAAGATTGCTCAAAGTGGTGCTTTTGTGCAAGGTATTGATTCCTCTTTGTCGATGATTTCTACGGCAAAGGTTAACTATCCTCACATTAACTTCTCTGCCGCAGATGCGAGGAGTTTTCAAGTTGAAGAGCCGTTAGATGCGGTGTTTTCTAATGCGGCTTTGCACTGGATTAAACAGCCGGATGCTGCGATCGATTGTGTGGGAAAAGCGCTGAAGCCGGGAGGGCGTTTTGTGGCTGAGTTTGGCGGTAAGGGGAATGTGGGGGCGATCGTCCGCGCACTTTTGAGTGTTTTGTCAGAAATTGGCTGCGAGGAGCCTGAAGCGCTTAATCCTTGGTATTTTCCGAGTATTGGCGAGTATGCTGGGCTTTTGGAAAAGCAGGGATTTGATGTGCGTTATGCGGTTTTGTTCGATCGCCCGACTCCTCTAGAAGGTGGCAGCGCGGGTATGGTAAATTGGATTGAGATGTTTGCTGGTGGGTTTTTGTCGGGGTTGTCCGATCGTGTGCGATCGCACGTAATTAACGCAGTTGCAGAGCGTTTGCGGCCGGCGCTGTACCGCGATGGTAATTGGATTGCAGATTATCGCCGAATTCGCGTTGTTGCTGTCAAAAATTCCTCACCGTAAATCTTAGTGATTAATGATTTCTATCGAAGCTTGAAATCGTTACTACACCAACTTTCATCCACTCCAAGCGGACTAAAAGAGTAAAGAATTTTACAGGATTTACGCTGCACAGCCAATTTTTACACTACCGATAGTAGTAAGGTGCGAAATACGCACCCTACTAAGCTGTTGCGGCATTTAAATTGTAGGTCAAAAAAAATTAAAGTCTTGTGGGGTGTCCCGCCCGCCCTGAATATACAATTTAAATGCGCGACAGCTTACTAGCGTTTCTGCGTAAGCCCTGTAAATATCAGGAGTTAATTTGTGGCTAACAATATGATAAGTTTGTCATGCCACCAGTGATTGTCCTGAACTTAGAAACCCTGAACGGAAACAATCCTGCTTTGTAGTTCATTAGGCGTTACATCCTGTACAAAACCTAAAATCGCGTTAGAATTCTTGACTCTGATTAGAGTTCCTGAATAAACTCCCGTAATTCCGCCTCTGGGTTGAGCTCCTGAAGCAGGTCCGCTAAGTGCGCCGAGCGGACCTGGAGGGAGTATTGGTTGTAAAGCTTGCGGCCCATCGAACGTATATGTTAATGCCACATTCTGTACTGGCTCCAACACTATATCATTGACCGTTAAGTCACTCGCTAATCCAATGCGATCTAAATCAGGATCGAAACGTTCGATTATATCACTAGAATTGATATCTGTAGTGGCAGGATCTATTCCCAGAACGCATAAATTATTATTGTCAAACCCACACTCGAAGAAGTCTCTGCCCAAGCCGCCAAACAGAGTGTTATTCCCCTCTCCGTCGGATAACAAATCATTGCCTATCCCCCCCAATAAAATATCATCGCCAGATCCTCCAAGAAGCCTATCAGCCTCTAGACCACCGCTGAGGGAGTCATTCCCCTCCCCTCCAAACAAGCCATCTCTTCCTTTTCCCCCAAATACAGAATCGTTGCCTGCAAAACCTCTGAGAATATCTTCCCCTTGATTTCCCAGGATTAACTCGCTAGCCCCTGAGCCATCTACTGTATCGTCGCCATCGAGGGTCCAAGCTCCTAAAGGGAAGTTGGTTAGATCCCCAGGAAAAAGTTGAATGAATTCCGAGGTGCTGTCGCCAATTAAGCGCATTATCCCTGACGCATCCGGTTTTAAAGCCATAGCTAAAATCTTTGTGTGTTGATAGATTACTAACCGATACTTTTTTGCTAACAAATGCTAACAAATATATAAGTTAAGAGAATCTCTTAACAAAGGTGCATCAACCAATGCCCGAAGGAAAATCCCACGAGCACCATTTAGATCCCGATCCATTTTCAACCCAGTGGCTTGAGACGTGATAGCTCTAGCACCACCTAGATTTTGAACAATTTCGCCCGTCCATGAAACAGTCTTCGATGTATACGCTTCGTTGCAATCAATTACAAGTTTTGAATTTTCCCAAGCTTTCCACTTGAGAAAGGCTTTAAACTCGTAATGGCTTAGGGTTAACATTTGTCTCACCGTTTTATTTTTTAATTTACGGCGGGACTTACACACCATTTGAGAAGTCTCAAACGTGGGTAGTAGAATTACATCGAAATTATCAACTAAGAATCTAGCTGTTTTATGATGTAATTCTTTAACCAAATTCTTTATTTTACAACGAAGTATGCTGGCTGCTTTCTTGAATCTTCTTTTCTGCTGGCTAGGAGCTTTAGAAATCTTTGACACCAATTTGTCCAAACGAAAACACAATTTTTGAATGTGCAAATTAGAATCATTTCCTAGCCAGCCATAAGAATCTTCACTAAAAAATGTGATGAACGTGCGGACACCGGGATCTAAGGCAACCAGCCGACCTTGTTTATCAGTCTTAACTTGTTGCACTTCTTCAGAAACGATTAGGTAATACTCGCCATAGGCAAGAGTCAGCCTGCCATCGCTGAAAGTTGCAGGTAGGGCTTCTTTTATTCGACACTTACCTAGGATTGAATGGTAAACACCACAGTCTTTTATTGCCGTTTTTGGTACATAAATAGACTGCTTGGTATCTTTTCTACTCCGAAATTTGCATTGGCGGATTAGACCGTCTTTGCTGAATCCCTGTTTAGCTGCTTTGACGGCTAAGCAAGCATCTTTGATGGCGATTGATTTGATTTGGAAAGGTACAGGCTTTGCCCATTCTGGCAAACTGTTGAGTATTCCGGTTTTGATTGCCATCCAACTAGCTTTTGTGCCTGGTTCTTGCAAGTATTTGATAGTCGTGTTGTAGACAAAACGACTCACGCCAAACCACTGCTTGATTAGCGCTTTTTGCTCAGGATTTAGGAAGAGACGGATCTTCGTTGATTTTCTTGCTATAACTTCGCCGGGAGTGCCTTCTGCAACTGAAGACGTGAAAGATGGCAAGAAGATCGTTTGTGAGTTCGGTTTCCGGGCAGTAAACAATTCGGTCGAGAACCACGATTTTTCCACCGTTTTGTTCTGCCATAAACTCGAATAGTTCAAATCCGAATCTACACAATCTGTCGCGACAGGCAACAACAATCGTGAGCTGTTCGCCGCGCATAAATCTGACCAGTAGGGCTTGCAGTCCTTTCCTTTTGAAGTTGAGTCCTGAGCCGACATCTTGGATGATTTCGGCGTCTGGATATTGCTGCTGCATGAATTCAACAAGTCTAGCGAGGTCATCTCGCTGTGAAGGTGAACTGACTCAACATTCGCAAACAACGGTAGTTCTAGTTGCACCGCGCTGATAGGACTCGACATCGTAGAGTCTTTGCCCTGCTTCGTTTTTGATGCTTTTGATCTTCCCTTTGTCTGCATATTTTCTTGTCTGTGTGTGGATGCAAGCCCATCCATTCGACCGCTTTTCTGAGTGGTACGTATGCCAGGTAGAGAATAGTAGCAGACATGAGCGAAAATAAGCAAACTATTTACTGTGCGTCAACCCTACTAATTGAGCTAATACTGGCTCACATTTGCCCCTATTCAATTACAACCGTATTCAATATAACTCGAAACGGTATTTTCCAAAAGCATAGCAACAGTCATCGGCCCGATTCCTCCCGGCACCGGTGTGATAAATTCGGCTACGGTTTTAACAGCATCAAAGTCCACATCTCCGACCAAACGGCTCGTACCGTCTGGATTGACGACGCGGTTAATACCGACATCAATTACTACCGATCCAGGTTTGACCATATTAGCTGTAATCATTTCTGTGCGGCCGACGGCGGCTATTAAAATATCGGCTTGATTGGTAATCGATTCTAGGTTTTGCGTCCGCGAATGAGCTACAGTAACAGTACAATCGGCTTCTAACAGCATCAGCGCCATCGGTTTTCCTACCAAAATACTCCGTCCCAAAACAACGGCATTTTTTCCTTTTAAATCAATCTGGTATTCCTGCAATAACCGCATCACTCCGGCGGGAGTACAACTCCGCAAACCTTCTTCCCCGCGCACGAGACGGCCTAAATTTACAGGGTGAAGTCCGTCAGCATCTTTGTCGGGGGCAATTTGGTACAGCAGCGCAATTGCATCTAAGCGTTCTGGTAGCGGTAATTGCACTAAAATGCCATCTACTCGATCGTCCTCGTTGAGTGCATGAATTGCAAGTTCTAGTTCGGCTTGAGTAACGTTTGCAGGGTAATGCTGGCCGAAGGAAGCTATGCCAACCTTAGCGCAGGCTCGCTCTTTGTTGCGCACGTAAGCAGCGCTGGCCGGGTTGTCCCCTACCATCAGCACCGCAAGTCCCGGAGGACGCCCCTTTTGGGGTTGTAGGGCGCGGACTCGATCGCTCAGCTCGCTTTGAATCTTTGTCGCTAAAGCTTTGCCATCTAGTATTTGAGCAGTTTTGGCATCCATTGTAGACTCTGGGTTAGGGGCTGACGATTTTAGATTTTAGCTTAATCCCCGTCAAGGACTACAGTAGAGAAATTTCTTACTTGCGATCGATTCTTTGGATTCTGTTAAAGTAAGTCGTATCTCAAATCTCTAATCATTTGACCAATGACTACTGCAATTAAGCAAGTTTGGGTTCAAAGATTCTGCACCGGCTCTTTGTCGCTAGTCCTCGCCAGCGGTTTTTTCAGTTGTGGCAATTTACCTCTGTCTCAACTCAATCTTGGCTTTAATGTGGCTAGCATTGGCGACATTCAACAAAAGCCGCAAGTGGATTCTGAAGTGTATCTCCGGGGAAAGGTGGAAAATCGTGCTCCGTTTGTGGGGAATGCGGCTTATCAACTTCAAGACGGTACCGGTACTATTTGGGTTTTAACTAACCAAGCTTTGCCGCAGCTTGGCGATGAAGTGTTGCTCAAGGGAGAAGTCCGCTACAAGAGTATTACTCTGAAGGAATTGGCAGGAAAGGATTTAGGTGAAGTTTATGTTGAGGAAATGGAACAATTAAAGCGCACTCCAGCGGCAAATAAATAAAAATAGGAATATGCTAATTTGTTTCAATAATTAAGTACGTCCATTTCATAAAAATTAAAGGTTTGTACTTGCGCCCAATCGAGATGGGTATGTTTATTTATGCTGAAAGTTTATAGACGATAATATCGCGGTATGGGCGGGTTTATCGGCTCTTTTATTTATATTACAGATTAGGGTAAACCTGCCCCTACTATAGCGGTTCTCAATAAAATGAGGTACACACCGCTCGCAACAGATGCCCACACCAGGCCTATGCCCGTCAGCCCGCTAGAGCACCTCATGTTACTGAGAAAGGCTATACACCAACTTCTCCCCTCTTTCTTCTTCCTTCCTGATGACTAAAATTCACGTTGCGATCGCGATTTTGTACCAAGACGGCAAGTTTCTTTGCCAGTTGCGGGACGATATTCCTAATATCAGGTATCCCGGACATTGGGGTTTGTTTGGCGGACACTTGGAACCGGGAGAAACGCCGGAAGTGGCTGTTTTGCGGGAATTGATAGAAGAAATTAGTTATGCTCCTGCAAGTGTCTCTCTTTTTTGTTGCGATACAGAAGCAGATGTTGTTCGCTACGTTTTTCATGCACAACTTAGTGCGGATGTCAAAGATTTAGTTTTGCTTGAGGGTTGGGATATGAAGTTGTTAGCGCCGTCTGATATTCGGGCCGGCAAATGCTATTCAGAGCAGTCAAGAGATGTGCGACCTTTTGGTATTCCTCACCAACGTATTTTGTTAAGTTTTATTGACTCGATCGCTACTGTCGATATGAAATAGCGTAGAGTACAGTCCGCACACCAACCACATATCAAACCTGGCTAGGGTGGCGAGAATGCTCGCCAACCGCCACACCTTAGTTGTTGGTAGGCAAAAAATAGCAAGAAGAGTCAAAAGAAGGTGATGCGAAGATAATGCAACCCTTTAAACTGCCCGAATTTTATATGCCTTGGCCGGCGCGACTCAACCCAAACCTGGAAGCGGCGCGAGTGCATTCCAAGGCGTGGGCCTACGAGATGGGGATACTTGACTCAGCAGCAGAATCGCAAGGCGAGCCTATCTGGGATGAACACAAATTTGACTCCCACGACTACGCATTGCTTTGTTCCTATACCCATCCAGATGCACCAAGTCCAGAACTTGACCTCATAACCGACTGGTATGTCTGGGTATTTTTCTTCGACGATCACTTCCTGGAAATCTATAAGCGAACCAAAGACATGAAGGGTGCGAAGCACTACCTTCACCGACTGCGGGCGTTTATGCCGATACACCCCACCGAAACCCTTCCCCCTCCCACCAATCCGGTGGAACGCGGCTTGGCCGACCTGTGGTCTCGGACTGCGTTTACTAAGTCTGTGGACTGGCGGCTTCGGTTCTCCGAGAGTACCAAGAACCTCCTGGAAGAGTCTTTGTGGGAACTCGCCAATATCAACCAGAATCGGGTCTCCAACCCGATCGAGTACATCGAAATGCGCCGCAAGGTTGGCGGCGCACCGTGGTCAGCGGATCTCATCGAACACGCCGTATTTGTAGAGGTTCCGGCTACAATTGCCGCCACACGGCCAATGCGCGTGCTCAAAGACACATTTGCCGATGCAGTTCACCTTCGCAACGACCTGTTCTCCTACCAGAGAGAAGTCGAAGATGAAGGCGAGAACGCCAACTGCGTGTTGGTCTTGGAGCGCTTCCTGAAGGTGAGTACCCAAGAGGCGGCCAACCTCACCAACGAACTGCTCAGCTCGCGGTTGTACCAGTTTGATAACACTGCTGTAACCGAGTTGCCTAGCCTGTTTGAGGAGCACGGACTAGACCCCGCGGCCCGCATGAGCGTGATGTTATACATCAAAGGACTTCAGGACTGGCAGTCCGGCGGCCACGAGTGGCACATGAGGTCGAGCCGCTACATGAACCAGGCAGCGGACAATTCTCCGACACCTACGCTAATTCTGGGGGGACCCACAGGGCTAGGCACATCGGCTGCGCGGATTGGCTCGTTATACAGCGCCTTGGGTTTGGGAAGGTTTAAGAGCTTTACTCACGTTCCATACCAGGCTGTGGGTCCAGTAAAACTGCCGAAGTTTTATATGCCGTTCTCTACCACTGTGAATCCCAATCTGCCTCAGGCCCGGAACCATTCCAAGGAATGGGCGCGCCGGATGGGGATACTGGACTCGCTACCAGGCATTCCTGATGCCTTCATCTGGAATGACCGCAAGTTCGATGCTGCCGACGTGGCCTTATGCGGTGCGTTGATCCATCCCAAAGGGTCTGCTCATGAGCTGAATCTGACAGCGTGCTGGCTGGTGTGGGGAACCTATGCCGACGATTACTTCCCAGCAATCTACGGGAATAATCGCGACATGGCTGGTGCGACAGTGTTCAACGCCAGACTATCGGCGTTCATGCCTCTAGACGACTCCACCCCCCCCGCCGTGCCGACTAATCCGGTGGAACGGGGCTTGGCAGATATTTGGTCTCGCACGGCAGGTCCGATGTCCCTCACCGCGCGGACTCTGTTCCGCCGCGCGATTCAGGATATGACTGACAGTTGGGTGTGGGAACTTGCCAACCAGATCCAAAATCGGATTCCAGACCCCATAGATTATATCGAGATGCGTCGGAAGACCTTTGGCTCGGATTTGACGATGAGCCTGTCTCGACTATCCCAGGGAAGTGAGATTCCTATGGAGATTTACAGCACCCGGTCAATGCGATCGCTGGAGAATTCTGCTGCCGACTTTGCCTGTTTCACTAACGACATCTTCTCCTACCAGAAAGAAATTGAATTTGAGGGCGAAGTCCATAACTGCGTGCTGGTTGTGCAGAATTTCCTCAACTGCGATATATCCCAGGCTGTCGAGATTGTGAACAATCTGATGACCGCGCGGGCGCAACAATTTCAACACATTGTTGCCACTGAATTGCCTGCCCTGTTCGACGATTTTAACCTGGATCCAAGTACCCGCAAGAAATTGCTCGGGTATGTTGAGAAATTAGAAAATTGGATGTGCGGCATAGTCAGGTGGCATAAAACGGTAGACCGCTATAAGGAATTTGAATTGCGTAATAGTGCTTCGCCAGTAGTGCGCCTGCTTAGTGGTCCGACAGGGCTAGGAACCTCGGCTGCACGTATCAGCTCGTTGGTCAGTGCTGGGAGTCCTTTGGACAATATTCGATCGAGCAATTGAGAGCACTCTTAAGTGGTAGCAGAAGAGATTTTGCTGCTGTGGGTTCTTTTGTCAGCATTCAGTCAATGAAGAGCGGATTGTTTTTTGAATAACTAGAAATTAGAGGATTAAGTTGTGACCTATTCTAATGATTCCCGTGATGATGTTGAGCGGCACCAGCGCCACCTGAGTTTGGGTACAGCAGCGGCGCGTAATTTGGCGACGACGACCAAGTCTCAACCGCAGATGCAAGAGATTACATCGCGGTGGTTGTTGAAACTGTTGCCGTGGGTGGAGACGAAGGGTGGTGTGTTTCGAGTCAACCGTCGGTTGACCTATACCGTCGGTGATGGACGAGTCACTTTCACCAACACTGGAACCGCGGTGCAGGTGATTCCCCAAGAACTTACGGAGTTGCCCTTGCTCAGAGGGTTTGACAACATTGAGGTGTTGACTGCGTTGGCAAACCAGTTTGTGCAGCGGGAGTACGCCGCCGGGGACACGATCGTCGAGATTGGTCAGCCCGCCGATCGGGTGATCCTGATTGCTCACGGTAAGGTGAACAAGATTGGTATTGGGAAGTATGACGAGCAAATCGTGTTCGATGTGCTAGCCGACGGCGACTATTTCGGCGATCGAACTGTGGTGCAGTCCGAGGACACCTGGCAGTACACCCTCAAGGCGATTACCAGATGCACAGTTTTGACGATGACGCAACAAGTGTTTGAGAGGCTGATCGACCAGTCCGAGGGTTTGCGAACTCATGTTGAGAAGTTCCGCGATCGCCTGAGACAGCCACAGACAGCCGAAGGTGAAGCCGCCATTGAGGTAGCAACAGGTCATGCTGAAGAGTCTCCATTGGCAGGAACCTTCGTTGATTACGAGATGGCACCCCGGGAATATGAATTGAGCCTCGCCCAAACCGTGTTGCGGATCAGTACCCGGGTAGCCGATCTGTACAACGACCCGATGAACCAGACTGAACAACAACTGCGGCTGACCGTCGAGGCATTGCGCGAACGTCAAGAAGACGAAATGATCAACAACCCCGATTTTGGGTTGTTGCACAACGCTGACCTCAAACAGCGCATCTACTCCCGCGGTGGCACACCCACCCCCGACGACCTCGACGAACTGCTGGCTACGGTATGGAAGGAGCCATCGTTCTTCCTAGCTCACCCGCGGACGATCGCTGCCTTCGGTCGGGAACTCAACCGCCAGGGCCTCTATCCATCAAGCATAGATATCAACGGCGTTCAGGTTACGGCTTGGCGCGGCGTACCCATATTTCCCTGCAGCAAGATCCCCATCACCAATGCCCGCACCAGTTCTATCCTCTTGATGCGCACCGGTCTGGAAAAACAAGGGGTGATCGGCTTACATCAAACGGGTATCCCCGACGAATACCAACCCAGCCTCT
Organism: Microcoleus sp. C2D2; assembly: GCF_036702495.1. Classification (NCBI taxonomy): domain Bacteria; kingdom Bacillati; phylum Cyanobacteriota; class Cyanophyceae; order Oscillatoriales; family Microcoleaceae; genus Microcoleus; species Microcoleus sp. C2D2. The sequence continues at coordinate 14,826 of NZ_JAUBTO010000122.1, forward strand.
CTGTCCGCTTCATGGGCATTAGCGAAAAGGCTATTATCTCCTACCTGGTCACCGCCTACTACTCTGCAGCCGTCCTCGTCCCCGACGCACTCGGCATTCTGGAAGATGTCGAAATCGGGCGCTAAGCATTCCTGATATCATTTCCGGTTACACCGGAATGATGTTGACTGTTGACTGTTGACGGTTGACTGTTGACGCCGTGAACAGTCAACCGTCAACAGTGAACTCGAATTTACTATTCCGATGCTAACGGATTTGATATGAGATGTTAAGGTAAACGGCTTTTGTCAATGAGCAATTACGATCGAATTTAAGCGTAATTACTCATTGACAAAAGTGTTGTGGCTTTAACCTCTTAACTATTTGAGCAGGCATTTTTGTGAGTAACTAGAGGTTGAGGTAATGACGTATTCTAATGAGCCCGGTTTAGATGTTGATCGTCACCAGCGCCACCTGAGTTTGGGTACAGCGGCCGCCAGAAATTTGGCAACAACAACCAAATCTGCACCGCAGATGCAGGAAATCACCTCGCGATGGTTGTTGAAGATGTTGCCGTGGGTGGAGACGAAGGGTGGTACTTATCGGGTGAACCGTCGATTGACCTATACGGTGGCTGATGGGAAACTAAGTTTCACCAATACCGGATCGGTAGTGGAGGTGATTCCCCAAGAACTTTGTCAGTTGCCATTGCTGCGAGGGTTTAACGACACTGGGGTGTTGAGCGCGTTGGCTAGTAGGTTTGTGCAACAGGAGTTCGCGCCTGGTGACATCATAGTGCAGGCAGGTCAGGCAGCCGATCGGCTTTTCGCGATCGCTCACGGCAGGGTGAACAAGATTGGTGTTGGCAAGTATGGCGATGAACCTTTGCTGGATATGCTGGCAGATGGCGACCATTTCGGCGATCGAGTGTTGGTGGAGTCAGAAAGCACTTGGAAGTTCACAATCAAGGCTGTTACCCGATGCACGGTATTGGCGCTACCACAACAGGCGTTTCGGGAGTTGCTCAACCAGTCGGGGGCGTTGCAGGCTCAGGTCGAACTGTTTAGGACTCGTGCCCAACAACCACAAAACAAGCAGGGCGAAGCTGCGATCGTGTTGTCTGCCGGTCATCTTGCGGAAACCCAGTTGCCAGGGACTTTCGTTGATTACGAAATCTCGCCCCGGGAATATCCATTGAGCGTTGCCCAGACTGTGTTGCGGGTGAATACTCGCGTTGCGGATCTGTACAATGAACCGATGAATCAGACTGAACAACAATTGCGGCTGACCGTTGAGGCTTTGCGGGAACGGCAAGAACACGATTTGATCAATAACCGGGAATTCGGGTTGCTGCACAATGCTGACCTGAAACAGCGTATCTACACCCGCAGCGGTCCTCCCACCCCCGACGATCTTGATGAATTGATTACTCGTCGGAGGAAGCCGAAATTTTTCCTAGCTCATCCCCGAACTATTGCCGCCTTCAGCCGGGAGTGCAACCGCCGGGGCATCTATCCACCAAGCATTGACATGGATGGGATCAAGGTAATCACTTGGCGCAATGTACCCATTCTTCCCTGTAACAAGATCCCAATTACCAAGAACCTGACCAGTTCTATCTTGGTGTTGCGGACTGGTGAGGAAGATCAGGGCGTGATTGGCCTGCACCAAACTGGTATCCCCGACGAGTACCAACCTGGCCTATCTGTCCGATTCATGGGCATCAACGAAAAGGCCATTATTTCCTATCTGGTGAGCGCCTACTACTCGGCAGCCGTCCTTGTTCCCGACGCCCTCGGTATCCTTGAAGATGTTGAAATCGGGCGCTAGGAAGATTTTAGGTTTTTTGACCCTGAAAGACGATCGCAAATATTAACGATCGAGGGCAGAAAAGTCCTTGCATTTGCGTAAAAATACTGAAAAGATAATAGACGTTGCGTGCGCTGATGAGATACATCCAAAGCAACTTCTAGCCTCCTTCCATAAGAGTTTAGACTCGGCGTGGTGGCTAGTTACAGAGTGGCTACTTTTATGCCTACAAAGGCGAAATATATTTTCCTCCTCTGAGTAGACACTAAATATCCCCTCGCAAGCATGGATGTGTCTTTGTTCGTGCATCGCTACCGTTAATTTCTTTGGTCTAAATGTAAGAACCATACTTGCAGACCAACAAGTCAAGTCAATTTAAAGTTAGGAGAATTTGCAAAATGAGAAAGATGCTCGTTGGATTGCTATTAGTGCTGGCTTTGACCCTATCACTAGGTCAGCAAAAAGCGTTAGCTGACTGTAGTAACGAAACAATAAATACGGGTGCAGCAACCGTTGTTACTCAATTGTACGAAAGCCAGTGTGCGATTCTTGGTTGGAGTAGTGGTGTGATTACAAAAGATATGACGGCTAACTGCTGCGGTCCATCTGCCGTAATCAGAGTTAACATAAATGACTGGAGTAAACTTATTGGTGAGGGAAAACTAGATGGTTTTCGCTATGTAAAGGTGTCCAAGAATACAGACGGTGCGTATGTGATCGAGCCAAGAAAAGTGACTGACAGTAAACCTGTGACTATATCAGGAGGGGATCTTTTCAAGTAAAGAAAACATCGACCTTAGAAATTTCTAGCAAGTGAGTATAGTTGCGTTAGCCGATGAGGTACAGCTAGGGAGCAGGTTCTGTTGCAAAAATTGTCTGATCCGAGACCCCGATTGCTTCCCCTAAATCCAGATCCCTAGCCAAGAAAACCTTCATATCATGTCCGATCGATTAACCATAATATCCCGGTCGGGGCGGGTTTTTGAGATGGTCAATTATTGCCAGGTATGGTTGGTGAACCCGCCCCTACAAAAATCGCGGTCCCTCGACCGGACATGATATCACTCAGTAACGCCAGAGTTCCCACAAAACTCTAGCAAGTATCATTACTTTAGGACTTACGCAAGTCTCACAAGTATTAAGATACTCTACTATTTCAAACTCTCGATCGTCGCCCTATAACGAAAGTAGTAGAGCACCCTACAAGTCAAGAGAAATCAGCCACTTGCGTAATTCTTATACTTGTTAGGCACTACTAACTTTCAAAATTAAAGTAGGCAGACATCAAAAAAAATAAAATCAAGAAACCCGGTTTTTGTAGGCAATCCCCCCGTAGTTGCCCTCGGGTTTCTTTGCAGTCTTTACTTAGCAGCAATCATTCCCGTTTGGCGCGCGTAGTCAAACAACCCTCCGGCATCTATTACCGGGCCTACTTCTCCTAAAGGTTTGAGCGAGAAAGTTCGATCGAGAGTGTGGTTGACAATTACCTCTGCTGTAAAGTCGATCGTCACTTCTTGCCCCGTTACAAACAAGTCGCAGAGCCGCTCAACTGATTCGATCGGGTACAATTCGCCAGTAGCCGAGCAATTGCGAAAGAAAATGCGTGCGTAAGACAAAGCCACCACTGCTGTGACGCCTGCAGCCCCCAGAGCGATGGGAGCGTGCTCCCGCGAAGAACCGCAGCCAAAATTTTCGCCCGCTATTATAATCGGATACCTGGTTTTCTGTTCACCGGATTCGATAAACTTACCGTAGCGATCGGGCAACCCAATCATAGCGTAACTGCCTAGTTTCTCGTACTCGTCCGGCTTCGAGGGAACCAGGGTCAGGTATTCGGCAGGGATAATTTGATCTGTGTCGATGTTGTCGTCTACAACAAAAATTTGACCGCTAATTACTTTTCCCATAGTTTATTTCCTGTTAGCCTCGCTCAATGCTGTGGCGATAATTTTAAGTGGATCGGTATGCAAGATTTGCATCTGTTAATTTTAACCTGGCAGTGTCAGTGATAACCTGTATGAGTGAAGTACCCATCACTAATCGGAGTACCGATATAGTTAGGGCTTCCCGTCTCGTCTGCCGTTGCCCCTTTAAACCCGTGCTTAAATTGGTCTTACACAGCATCTCTGATCTTTCGACGTTTATCCTCCCGACACAGAGGAACCCAGGCAGCCGCTCGCCTTCCACAAGCAGTTTAATTGTTTTTTCGTACATTCCTGTTTGGATTATGTTTTATCGCCTTGTTCTTCGAGCAAGACTAACCAGTGACCGGAATCTTTCTCCCTTTCTCTCGCTAGTTACTTTCGCAAGCATATGACTGCTACTTCGTGTTGTGGTCAGCCGAGTGGACGGGTCGCAACCACTAATATATTAGATCGCAGACTGAACAATTGGGGGAAATCAAGGAATACTTTGGTGATGCTTCGGACATCCTCGCCGGGCGTTACCCTGCCGTTAGCAATTGTCGGGGATGCCTTCATAAATCACCCGCCTTACATCTGGCCACTAATCGGATTACCGATCTAGTGGGAGCGTTACGGCGGTGTAGGTAAAAATTAGATCCGAGACTTTCGGTTAACAATTAACAGCTTGCTAAGCGTCAAGATAGTTTTTTGACATACTCACCGACCTGAAGGTACGGTGATTCTTAAGCCTCGCGACTTAAGTTTCTGCTTCGAAGGCAACTGCCTCCACCCTCAGAGTTTTGGTCTTATGTTCGCTCCACAGACTAACCCGCAAGAGAAAGCGGTTTTTACGTGTCGAATACCAAACGGAATTCTTCGTAGTTTTGATTCTAGGGTTAGACTTCCATTGCCCTATCCTCTTGAACCGGTCTACCGATTTTGCGAAAGCCGTCAGCACAAGGCTGAACTTCGCTCGTATAGGCTGTTCGATCCATCGTCTCGGGTGGGTCGTTGACCAATTACATTCTAATATAAAGCCGTCCTAAAAGGACGGGGTTTCTACCCAAATTTGTGATGACCAATCCAATAGATGACATTGCTCGACAAGCTCGCCAGGGCTCGGTTGCATCGATTATTCAAATCCTTAATGACGAACTCGCACAGGTAGGGGTGAGGGCCCGAGCCGTGTTTGCAGAGGGAGTGCTGCAACTGCTGTGCGAAGCTGCCACACCCCAACTGCTCGAACAGTCTAGCTTGGTCGATCGAGTCCAAGAAATTTTGGAGGGCATTTCGCCTTATAATATTCGCCGAGTCAAAATCAACAGCCGGCTTGTCCGAGAACACCAACTGCTGTGGCTCGAAGAAATTAGTCGCGATTCGGAGAATCAACTGCTGTGGTCTCAAGAAATTAAACTCAGAAAGCCTAATTTGTTCAAGCGTTTAGCCACCGCCCATTACGAACGCCAAGCTCAAGCAGGTAAGCGGGCTTTGCCGAGAATGGCTGTACATCGCTCGATGCAGGAACCGCGGCAATTTCAGCGCGGTATCGTCGGCGGCATCAGCTTGACCGTGCTGTTGCTCGCGGCAGTGGCCGCCATCTACAAAGGACTCAATTCCCCAGAACTCAACAGCACACAAGCCACCACCCAAGCAATTGCCAATGCCGCTCCCTCGGAGGCAAAACCTGCTTTGAAAATTTCTAAGGAGACTGTTAATTCTGCTGTTGACTCTTTTGCACAAGCAGTGCGAGTCGCCGAGCAAGCAGCCAACGACAGCAAAACCGCTCAATCTCGCGAGGATTGGTTAGTGGTAGCTGCTAAGTGGCAGCAAGCTTCGGATTTGATGGCCGCTGTGCCCTCCAAGCATCCCCGCTATACAACGGCTCTGAACCGGACGGCACTTTACCGCCAAAATAGCGATAAAGCCCAACAGGAAGCACAAAATAAGTAAGCAGGTAAGTGGGATAAATCTCACAATAGAGTGTGCCGTGCTGCTCCGGCAAGTTGTGAAAAATGAGTTTTTGAGCAAAAACTCGCTTTCCTCTCAGCTATTTTATGAGTGATCATTTGGGGATTTTGAATTTTTGCGATCGGCGTCACTCGATCGGCAGATTTGTATCACAATAAAAATTTGTTAGGATCACAAACTAAAATAGGAAACATTGACAGAGTGAGGGGACGGGTATCATTAAGCGGTCTCTAGAAAAGCTTTATGCTACCAATAACGGTCAAAATTAGCGGGGATGGGATTTATTCTCATCCGGTAAAGGATGGTAAAGTTCATCCCGTACAGATCGAAGGGTAGAAAACACGAAAATAGAAGTCAGTCAGATCGGGGTATATTTTCACTTATCTAGTGAGCGGCCTACCGGGTATGCAAACACAAAAAGTAGGCTCATCACACTCACGCCGACAGTTATGGAGAGGTTCTATATTTGCAGGGTGACCAGGCTCAAACATCTTAGAATAAAGGCTTGGTTGCCACGATCGATCGCCGAGGAAATCAAAAGTTTACGCGCTTATCGACCGATCGTCGTCAGAGTCTTTCACTTGGCATTGACCGCAAATCCCAGAACCAGTATCAGTCCAAAAATTTCTGGATCGTCTTATGCATTACCCGGTCGATCCTGCCCTCCTCGGGCAACAAATTTGCCAAATTCTCGCGACCAGCTTCGATCGAGAAATTCTGCTGCAAATAGCAAATACTTTGGGGGTTGCTTGTCAGGCAGATTTGTGTTTGGTTGCTGCTGTGGTTGACCAGAAAGTAGTAAATCCGAATGCTTGCTGGCAACTTTGGAGCGATCGCCAAAATGCAGCCGGTGCTGCTGCGGATTCAACTCAAACAGCGGAACACTCCCAAACCACAAAATTAAAATCGCCTAGCATATCACTAGAACATCCCATCTGGGCAAACGTGCTAGCAAACGGCGAGAGAGTGGCGATATCCGACTATCAAGATAGTCTGGCATCTTCATCGCCCAATTTCCCTGTGACACCGCTGCCTTTTCGGGCAATTTTGGCAGGACCTGCCCGATTTGGAGGGGCTGTAAATGGCATGATGATTCTTGGTAAGTCGCACCCTCACGAGTGGTCGGTAACCGACCTGCAGCGCCTAGAAGCAGCATCGGATGCGATCGGCATCGCGATTTCTCACATTCAAAAAACTCAAGAAATTGCCAACTTAAACGAACAGTTACAGCGACAAGCTAAATACAAAAATCTACTCATGTCAGTTGCTGCATCGATCGACACAACTTCCGAACTCGATCGAATATTGCAGCAAGTTATTGAAAATACCGTCGATACCCTGGAAGTAGATAGAGGTCAAATCCTGCTATTGAAATATACAGACCCTCTATTTAAAACTCGCTCCCCCAATCAAACGCCCAAAGTCAAAGTCGAATTAGTAGGCGAATCCGCTCTGAAAAAAAATGCAAAAAAACAGGCAATAGCACCAAGCGATGCCGGAAAAAAAAGCTCGACATCCAAAACAAAAAACAAGGAGAAAACTGCTAATTCCAAATCCAAAATCCCCAACTCAAAACCAAATAACTCTCCCGCTTTTTTGCTGTCGGAATCTAATTTGTGCGACAAAGCATTCCACAGCGCACCCAAACCCCTCGCCCTCGCTGACGCAGGCGAATTAATCGGCAACGAACAAGAGGGCGCAGCAGAAATCTTGAAACTCCAAGGCATTCGCGGCTTGCTGCTGGTTCCCCTCACCGGCGGTGGCTACCAGGAAACTGTCTTGGGGTTCTTGGTTTTGCAGCACTCCGAGCCGCGCGCTTGGAGCCCTGAAGAATTAGAAGTTCTCGAATCAGTCAGCGCTCAAGCGAGCAGGGCGATTATCCAAACTCAGACGCTCAAGGAAGCGCAAACCCTAGTCTTGGACAGAACCGCTCAGTTGCAGCAAAGTCTCGACCTGCAGGCGAAACTCTACGAACAATCTGCCATTCAACTAGAGCAATTGCGCAAATTGAAGCTGATTAAAGACGAGTTTGTCAGCACTATGAGTCACGAGTTGCGCACCCCTTTAACAATCATGAAGCTGGCGATTCTGATGCTCAAACAAGCTGAAGGGCCGTCAGCGAGCCGGGCTAAGTATCTCGACATTCTAGAGCAGCAGTGTTCTAAGGAAACGGATCTGGTTAACGATTTGCTGACCCTCAAGCAGTTTGAGCCTCAGCAAGTCCCTATTTCTCTAATCAAAATCGATCTCAAAGGTTTAATTCAAGATTTAGCTGGGGATTTTGAGCAACAGTGGGCGGATAAGCAATTGACTCTGAAGGTGGATTTGCCCAAGTTGACCCCTTGCTGGGAAACCGACCCGGACAGTCTCAAGCGGGTGCTGCTGGAACTGCTGACGAATGCTGGAAAATACTCGGCTTCTGGAACGGCGGTAGTTTTGGAGGCGTCTGAGGCGGCCGGCTATATTGTCCTGACCATTTCTAATTTCGGGCCAGGCATTTCTGCGGCTGATTTGCCCCACATCTTTGACAAGTTCCGCCGCGGCACCGGCATTACTGACCAAGCTATCCCGGGTACGGGTTTGGGTCTGGCTCTGGTAAAGTGTTTAGTACAGCACTTGAATGGTACTATTGATGTGTCTAGCTGTCCGGCAAAAAGTTCTGAAACTGACGAGTTGTGGCGCACCTCTTTTACTCTGACTCTGCCGCAATCTCCAGCGGAACTCTCTAATCTAGGAGAATAGTTAGGTTGAGAAGTGGCTGGCAATTGGCCGCGAACAGGCGAAACGACAAGACTTGCCTTTATAGGGAGATTTGGAAATGTGGCAAACGCTACCAAATTCTCCTTTTTGACTTGTTTGTCTGGTTGCCCGCCTAAATTGCCGGTTCTCCATTGCTGATACTCCCTAGAACTTATATCATGTCTGGTTATTTGCCCGTAATTAGCGCGTGTTTGTAGTGAGTACGACCGTCCTCTGTTTATGGATAAATCAGGACTCTTCGTCCGGGCGGGCGAACTTAATTATGGTTGTATAACCGGAGATGATATTACGCAGTCGCGACCAAAGAAACCGGGTTTTTTAACTCTTTCCAAGGCCGGCAACGAAGTATTTTTGTACATCGAAGCCGATTTCTGATTCCAAGACTGTCCCCTAAAAATCGCGCGGTGCATAGAACTCGATCGCCAATATTATGCTCACAAAAGCTGCACCTAAAACCCTGCGTTGGCAACGTTCTAAATATTCGCCGCTGGCACGACAAATAGACATTTTTGCAGCGGCGGGAAAGTTTATGTTTTTTTTGTGGTGGGATGGACTGCTGCAAAATAATTCTCCTCATACTAGAAGAATTCGCGCTCATTGGTTGGTCAATACTTTGCTGAATTTAGGCCCGACTTTTATTAAAATCGGGCAGTCTCTCTCGACTCGGGCGGATTTGCTGCCGCTTGAGTATGTGAAGGAACTCGAACAGTTGCAGGATCGGGTTCCTGAGTTTAGTTCCGAAGAAGCGATCGCTCTTGTAGAATCAGAGTTAGGCAAGGATATTTATGCTTTGTACCGCGATTTTGACCCTTTGCCGATCGCTGCTGCGAGTCTGGGGCAGGTGCACAAAGCGAGGCTGCACACCGGGGAAGATGTGATTGTAAAGGTGCAGCGTCCGGGTTTGGAAAGTTTATTTGATTTGGATGTCAAGGCCGTGCGCCAAGTCCTGCGTTTTTGCGATCGCTATTTGCCTGGGACGCGCAAGTACGATCTGGAATCTATTTATCACGAGTTTTTTAAGATTTTATATCAAGAAATTGACTACGTGCAAGAAGGTAAAAATTCCGACCGTTTCAGCCATAATTTTCGAGAATATCCTCAGGTTATTGTCCCGAAAGTCTACTGGCAATACACTACTAAAAAAGTGCTGACTCTAGAATACGCACCAGGCATTAAGGTGGACGACCGCATTAGTTTAGAGGCGATTGGAGTAGATATTGCGAAGCTCAATCAACTCGGAATTTGCTGTTACTTGAAGCAGTTGTTAATTGACGGTTTTTTTCAAGCTGACCCGCATCCGGGAAATTTGGCGGTGACAGAAGATGGTAGCTTGATTTTTTACGATTTTGGGATGATGGCTGAGGTGAAGTCTCTGGCTAAAGACGAAATGGTCAAGACTTTTTTTGCTGTGATCAGAAAGGATACTGACGAGGTACTCAATACTTTAATTAAGATCGGCTTAGTTGAGCCGATGCCGGATATGATGCCGGTACGCAGGCTGATTGCTTTTTTGTTGGATAAGTTTATTGATAAGCCGATCGACTTTCAAGCTTTTAATGAAATTAAGAACGAACTTTACATGATGTTCGAGCAGCAACCGTTTCGCTTGCCTGCTGAAATGATGTTTATTGTCAAGTCGGTGACGACTCTCGACGGCATTGCTAGAACTCTCGACCCTAACTACAATTTTCTAGCATCCGCTCAGCCTTTTGTCAAGAGTATTGCGGTGAGCAAGGGGCGGGGAAATGCGATCGGAGAATTGGCAAGGCAAGCGCGAAGTTTTATTACATATAAGTTACGGCAGCCGAGCAAATCGCAAGTTTTTCTCAAGCGTTTGGAGCAGCGAATTGAAGAGGGCGAACTGCAAATTAGAGTGCGAAATATCGAGAGCGAAAGAGCTTTGAAACGCATTAATTTAGCCCTAAAAACTCTAATTTTTGCTTGTCTAACTGGTTTTGTGTTTCTGTCTGGTGCAGTGCTGCTGGTGGGAGGATATCGAACGGGGGCGATCGCAGCTTTTGCTATTTCGGGATTCGGCGGCTTGTTTCTGTTGCGCTCGTTGTTAGATTTGTGGGTTAAGGAAAAGCTCGATCGCATGGTCGAGTGATAAATATACTTGGTAATTGGGAATTGCGATCGCACTCAATCGATTTTAGATTTTAGATTTTAGATTTTAGATTGACCCCACGGATAAATGCGGGGGCTTGAGGATTTTCGATTTTCGATTTGGGATTGATTCTACGGATAAATCACGTGGCGGGTACCATCAAGAAATTTTTTGTCAGGACTTTAGTGCTCGTTAAAAAGACTGAAGTCCTGACTGCAAACTGCCGGAAATTCGAGCGGCTGAGTCGATCGCGAAAACAGTTTTTGAAAGTGCCTGGATGCTCTACAATCGGGAAAAGTTCCGCGAGGCTACACAACTGTTTGAGGATTGCGTGCGTTTAAATCCGGCTGATGGGGTAGCTGAAATTTATCTCCATCGCTGCCGACAACAATTATAAAAGTAATATAGCCGAAAGCTTTACCGATACCAAGGAACCCAAAAGTACCCATTAAAGGATAGGGATCTTCAATCATCGAACTTTCTAGCGTTTGCAGTTCCTCTTGACGATCGTAAAACCGGGAAAAGTCGATCGCTTCACCGTCATATTGCTTAGCTTGTTGCGATTGTTCGTAGCGACGCACAACAGCTTGAATATTGCGCTTGGAGACTGGTTCGCCCAAGATTTGGGAGAGACTTCGCCACAAGTGCGAACCCACTTGTTTGATGTAGTCGTATTCGTAACCTAGCTGCTGGGCAATTTCCGAGTAGGAATGTTCCGCCCAAGTTTCCAGAAATACGGCAGATTGCAGATCGTTAAGTTTTTGTCCGTGGTTAGCAGCTTGTAAAAGCCGATCGACTATGGTCAGCGCTTCTTGTCCTCTCATCGCCACTACCTTGACTTATTATTTTAAGTTTACTGGCTTCTTCACCGGCTTGCCAGTAGCGTTTCAGAAAACCGTATAAAAACTTTACAAAAGTAACTCACTTTGTAAGGATTCAGGTCTTTGATTGGGGAATAAGAGAAGGCATGAAAAAGTTACAAGAATGGGCAGATATAGCATCACGGAAAAAAGCCATTGCGCTTTTACCTTGAAATCTACAAGTCTGAATCACAGATAACAAATCAGCAGTTTGTTCAAACCGAGACATTGACCGGGAGCCCCCAGATACCTTAC
>NZ_JAUBTO010000123.1:0-26420 GCF_036702495.1 Microcoleus sp. C2D2
ATCGGTAGTCGTCTCCAACGGCGGCACGTACAATGCAACTACTGGCATTGTCACCTTCCCACCGATAGCCAGCTTGGACATCGGTGCTGCTGCTGCGGTAGCCAACACCGTCAGCTTTGTCGCACCCAACTCCGGCAGCGTCAGCAACACCGCCAGCAGTAGTTCCAGCACCCCAGACCCGACTCCGGGCAACAATAACGGTGGCAGTCCGACTTCTACAGTCACCACAAATATCACCCCCCAGGCAGATGTCGTTACCACCAAAACCGGACCAGCGACGGCGGCCCCAGGCTCAACAGTTACTTACACGATTTCGACGCAAAACATCGGGCCAAGCACAGCGACGGACGTCACAATTACTGACAGCATCGTTCCGGGCTTAACATCGGTAGTCGTCTCCAACGGCGGCACGTACAATGCAACTACTGGCATTGTCACCTTCCCACCGATAGCCAGCTTGGCCAGCGGTGCTGCTGCGGTAGCCAACACCGTCAGCTTTGTCGCACCCAACTCCGGCAGCGTCAGCAACACCGCCAGCAGTAGTTCCAGCACCCCAGACCCCACTCCGGGCAACAATAACGGTGGCAGTCCGACTGCTACAGTCACCACAACTCTGACACCGACACCGACACCGACACCGACTCCAACTCTCAACGAACCGCCAGTTGCCAACAATGCTAACTCCAGCCTGCCTCCCAACAGCAGCAGGTTACTCACGGGATTGGGAGGAAGCGACACCGACGGGTCGATCGTCTCTTATACCATCGACACCCTGCCCCCTGCAGACCAAGCAGTCCTGTATTTAGGAGATCCCGCCAACGGTGGCGTTCCGGTGAGGGCCGGTCAAGTCCTGACTCCGGACGAGTTGGAGCGACTATTTGTATCGACGACGGGCAACTTTACAGGAACCAATTTCACCTACAGCGCTACAGACAACAGCGGCGCCACCAGTCCCGCTAACGCTACTGTGGCGCTCATAACTCCAACTCTCAACGAACCGCCAGTTGCCAACAATGCTAACTCCAGCCTGCCTCCCAACAGCAGCAGGCCAGTCACGGGATTGGGAGGAAGCGACACCGACGGGACGATCGCCTCTTACACGATCACCACCCTGCCCCCTGCAGACCAAGCAGTCCTGTATTTAGGAGATCCCGACAACGGTGGCGTTCCGGTGAGGGCCGGTCAAGTCCTGACTCCGGAAGAGTTGGAGCGACTATTTATATCGACGACGGGCAACTTTACAGGAACCACTTTCACCTACAGCGCTACAGACAACAGCGGCGCCACCAGTCCCGCTAACGCTACTGTGGGGGTCATACTTCCAAGTTCCAACGAACCGCCAGTTGCCAACAATGCTAACTCCAGACAGACGCCCAACAGCAGCAGGTTACTCACGGGATTGGGAGGAAGCGACCCCGACGGGACGATCGCCTCTTATACCATCAACACCCTGCCCCCTGCAGACCAAGCAGTCCTGTTTTTAGGAGATCCCGCCAACGGTGGCGTTCCGGTGAGGGCCGGTCAAGTCCTGACTCCGGAACAGGTGCAGCGACTATTTGTATCGACGACGGGCAACTTTACAGGAACCAATTTCACCTACAGCGCTACAGACAACGGCGGCGCCATCAGTCCCGCTCCCGCTACTGTTGCTGTTGTTTCCCAGCAGGGGGCGCCAACTCCGACACCAGGACCTACTCCAACTCCGACACCAGGACCTACTCCAACTCCGACACCAGGACCTACTCCAACTCTCAACGAACCGCCAGTTGCCAACAATGCTAACTCCAGCCTGCCGCCCAACAGCAGCAGGTCAGTCACGGGATTGGGAGGGAGCGACCCCGACGGGTCGATCGTCTCTTACACCATCAACACCCTGCCCCCTGCAGACCAAGCAGTCCTGTATTTAGGAGATCCCGGCAACGGTGGCGTTCCGGTGACACCCGGTCAAGTCCTGACTCCGGCACAGGTGCAGCAACTATTATTTGTATTGACGACGGCCAACTTTACAGGAACCAATTTCACCTACAGCGCTACAGACAACAGCGGCGCCACCAGTCCCGCTACCGCTACTGTGGCGCTCATACCTCCAACGAACAACCTACCGCCAGTTGCCCAGAATGTTAACTCCAGCCTGGCGGCCAACAGCAGCACGTTAGTCACGGGATTGGGAGGAAGCGACACCGACGGGACGATCGCCTCTTACATCATCAACACCCTGCCCCCTGCAGACCAAGCAGTCCTGTATTTAGGAGATCCCGCCAACGGTGGCGTTCCGGTGAGGGCCGGTCAAGTCGTGACTCCGGAAGAGTTGCAGAAACTATTTTTATTGACGACTGCCAACTTTACAGGAACCACTTTCACCTACAGCGCTACAGACAACGGCGGCGCCATCAGTCCCGCTCCCGCTACTGTTGTCGCTATCTTGCCGGGGGTGGCGCCAACGCCCGCACCAACGCCTACACCAACGCCCACACCAACGCCGATCGTCTCAAATCCGATCGCCGAACCAAATACCGACTGTGGGTGTCAGCCCATTATTGAAAAACCGGGAATTAACTTTGCGCCCCCGCAGCAACCGCCCGCAGTTGGATTTGTCCGCCCGATTTCACAATTTTCCGAGGGACAAACCACCAAAGGAACTAACGGCGATGACTTCATCGCGGACACCAAAGGCAACCAAAAAATCGTCGGTTTTGAAGGCAACGACCTGCTTTTAGGTGAAGACGGCGCCGACGAAATTTACGGAAACGAAGACAATGACACGATTGTGGGGGGCACTGACACCGATATTGTTTACGGAGACGAGGGCAACGATATCGTATTCTCCGGCACACAAAACGACTGGATTGCCGGCGACTTAGGCTCTGACACCCTGTTTGGAGATGAAGGTGCCGATACGATTTTGGGAGACAACGGCGGCGATAACTCCAGCAGTGCTCAGAACAATGGCGATTTAATCTTCGGAGGCAACGGTGCAGACCTGATTAACGGCAACGAGGGCGAGGATACCATCCATACCGGCAAAGCTGACGATATTGCCCTTGGAGGTAAAGAAAATGACTTAATTTGGGGCGAACTCGGCTCGGATACCTTGTTGGGTGGCATCGGCTCGGACACCTTGTTTGGCGGCATCGGCGACAAAATGGCCAGCGACTCCCAAGGACAGGACTTGCTGTACGGAGGCTTCGGCAACGACTTCCTCCACGGCCAACAAGGCAACGATACGCTCGTTACAGGCAAAGATAACGATCGCGCTTACTCCGGTAAAGGCAATGACGCGATCTACGGTCAATTAGGCTCTGATACCCTCTACGGCGGCGAAGGAGCCGATACTCTGCTCGGCGACAGTGGCAGTTCCCAGTCAATCGGCGATATCGGCGAACAAGACTTAATCTTTGGCGGCAGCGACAACGACATCATCGGCGGCGGCCAGGGTAATGATACCGTGCAAGCAGGTAAAGGCAATGATTGTGTTTGGGGTGGCAAAGATCGGGATTTGATTTGGGGCGAACTTGGCTCTGATACGCTTGTCGGCGACAGTGGCGACGACACCATGTACGGCGCTGCTCGAAGTCGAGCTAAAGATATTGGCGGCCGGGACTTGCTCTTTGGCGGCAGCGGTGCTGATGTGCTGTTCGGCGATGAAGCTGAAGATACCATCAGTGGCGGTGAAGACAACGACTTGATTTACGGCGGCAAAGCTAACGACCTCATAAACGGAGATGAGGGCGACGACTTGATTTACGGCGGTGACGGCAGCGATGAACTCTGCGGTGGCGAGGGCAACGATACCATCTATGGCGATCGTGCTGATAACCGGGGTGTCTCGGTGGGCGCAAACGACCAGCAAGACTGTATCAACGGCGGTGCAGGCGATGACTTGCTCTACGGCAACGAAGGGCAAGATACTATCAACGCAGAGGCTGGCAGCGATACTCTGATTGGTGGTAAAGATAACGACCTTCTCAATGGGGGCGCTGGAGATGACTGGCTGTTTGGCAACTTGGGCGAGGATACTTTAATTGGAGGTATTGGGAGCGATCGATTTGGGTTGAGGGCCGATGGCGGTACTGATACTGTCATTAACTTCGAGGTAGGCGTCGATAAGTTTGTTTTGAGCGATGGGCACAGTTTCCAGCAGTTGCAATTTACCGCCACTCCGAACGGTACGTTGCTGCGACTAGCAGGAACCGATCGGGTTTTAGCGAATCTGGTTGGGGTTAACGGGGCGATCGGCTCCTCGGATTTCCTATCATAGATATTACGCTCTGAAGGTTAGAATAGGCAGCGAAAGTCCCCTATTCTCCGAACAAAACGCCACAGCCGATCAAAACTTCTGTGGCGTTCCTCACAATACTCAATCCGGGTGAGAAACTTTATAGCACTCGGCGTTTGAAACCGCTCTTATACTTGCCTTTCGTCCCTCTCGCTCGAGACTAAAGAATAAGGGCGCATTCAAGCCGGGTTTGGTATAACTTTGTATCGCGGTTTTCAGGTGTCCCAAGGTACACAAGGGTTGGTAGCTCACGTTTTTACTACAAACCAATTTTATTGGGGTGGTGCGATCGGATTTAACTAACAGCCGGGAAGTCCCTCGGTATATTTAGAGGGGATATATCTGAGCGCTGCGCCCCGTACCCCGAATAAATTACCGCAGGGATGTCCAGAAGCGTCGGTTGTCGCGGACGGAAGCCGACAATTAGACATTGCGAGTATCTTTAACTTTAATGTACTTTCTAAACATTAAATTGAATAAATGATACATTGAAGTAGGTCGAAAAAAGGAAGTTTCTGATGCAACTGACATACAAATACCGCCTCAAACCCACCAAAGCCCAATTAGTAACAATTGTGGCTCATGTAGAACTCTGTCGTCGGCAGTACAACTACCGACGAGCGTGAAAGATTTAGATGGTGGGAAGCCACGAGAACACCTATAAACGCTTGCCCCTTGATTGTTTCGATAGTTCCTGTTGAGGAGATTTATCAGAATATTCCATTAACCAGGGTGCAAACTAGAGATGGCAGAAAAAAGGATGAATCAGGCAATTGTTTAACCAAAAAAGGTGATACTTTCTCGAATATTGAAGGCGGATACGTACAGTGGCAGACGATACAGCTTGCCGACCTGAAAAACACAAAAAAGCTATTTCCTGATTATAAAGTGTTAGATTCTCAGGTTTGGCAGGATGTCGTAAACAGAGTGGAAACTTCCTTCTCAAACTTTACCACACCCGACCAAAACGGAAATCGTAGAGGCAAGCCCAGATTCAAAGGATTTCACTACTACAAATCTTTCACTTATCCTCAATTAGACAACTTAGATATTGTCAAGGATGAGCAAAATAGGATTTGTATTGACCTCGCAAATATAGGTCAAGTACCGATGGTCTTTCACCGTTCAATACCAACAGGATTTAAGGTCAAGACGGGAACAGTTATCAGAGAAGCGGATGGGTGGTACATTTCTCTGACGCTAGAAGATAAAACTGTTCCCGTAACGGTTGCAGAAATTCAACCGACCGAAGAAAACACTCTTGGTATTGATTTGGGAATTACTAATTACGTTTACCTTTCCAATGGTGAAAAAGTTGAAAATCCTAGATTTTTGAGAAAATCTGCTGAGAAATTAGCAAGACTTCAATCAAAACTAGCTGGTAAAGTTAAGGGTTCTAAGCCTTGGAAGATTATCAAGGACAAGATTTCCAAACTCCATCAGTTCATAGCTAGAGCTAGATTAGATTTTCAGTTTAAAACAGCACATGAGTTATTTAGTAAATGTGCTGTTTTAGTTGTTGAAGATTTGAGTATCAAAAATCTGACTAGACGTGCCAAGCCCAAGACCGATATTGAGAATGGCAACTTGGTTTACTTGGCCGTTAGGCCAATCAGCTAAAAGTGGCTTGAATAAATCAATGCTTGATGCTGCTCATGGGCAATTCGCTACTGTCCTCAAATACGTTGCTGGGAAATTGGGTAAAAGCGTTTTATTTGTTGACCCGAAAGGAACTTCTCAATATTGCTGGAATTGCCTCAATAAAGTCCAGAAAGAATTGTCGGATCGGTGGCACTATTGTCAATGTGGAGAGTCTCTGGATAGAGATGAAAATTCAGCTAAACTCATAAAGAAAATTGGTCTAAATCATGAAAGTGGCGGGGGAACTTCGTCACTCAAAAAAGCCTTTGCAAAAAAGGAAAAAGAAGCCTGCGGTCTAACGGTAATCCGTTGACCGTCAGGTTCGTTCACTAGGAAACTCAAACTCATCACTAATTCCCCATTCCATTGATTCACGATCCGGAAGTCAAGGATACACGGATAGCTGTTTTTTTCCTAATCTCCTAGATAACTAAATACTTCTTCCTTCTACGTCGCAATTCCCTAGTTAGAGTCGATGTCCGCATTACTGCGATGCACCTCTCCTTCAGAACCGGACGTGCGACTTTCGCCGCATCCGGCTCCTAGCAACCATCGGGTAACGGGCTAATGACCCAAATCCCATTCACGAACCATTTTCAGGAATTGACTTCCATCGTGCCACCGTCTTGAGTCTTCCGAACGTTTGGAGTTTTGCATTCCCCTGTAAGCTAGGCAGTTATAGCTTCAGTCCATCTAACTTGTTCGCATGACCGACGTTTTCCTTATATTAGGTCTGCGTTTCATCTAGTCTTTTCTTAGCCGTTCATCGGAGTTTGGGAGCTTACCCGTCAGCGTCAATACGTCCTGATACCTTTCCCTTGGTATTATGTACTTGAGGCACATTCAGTCCGTTCGTCTACGCATGGTCTAATCCATTTCTAGATTTCTTGGTTGCCGAGGGCAGTTTCCGCCCTCATCCTACCCGTCTCTTTCCGATAAGGGGTTAATCATTTCCCTCCACTCAGGTTGTCAGCCCTGAGAGGTTAGAGTCGTTTTTCTTCGTTCCGTCCCTTAGATTGTTTTGATGCTTTAGGTGTCACCATTTCGCCTATCACCAACCCAAAGTTATGCAGCTAATCGGTAAATATTGCTGCGGGTTTGTAGGTGATGGAGTTGGGATTTTAGGTTCAGATTCCCGCTCTGGAATAAGACGTTTTTTCAGGTGCTTCACTGTATGTTCACCAATAGCATCTCCCCATTAGCGCCAGTGTGCCTAATCTGATTCAGCACTGATTGCGCCCTGCCTCCAGCTTCGCTCTGGTGATTAACCTCGGCGTGGACAGATAGGGAGTCACTCCTAACCTTAGAGGGGAGGGTTCGCACCTCCATCCAAGGAACAGTTATGAGATTTTCAAGGTTCTAGCCTTTCTCTCTCACCGCAGCTTATGTATTAGGCTGCGAACGAATCGCACTTACCAATTCCATTGATTCACGATCCGGAAGTCACAGATACAGGGATAGCTGTTTTTTCCTTTTTCCTGCTTCGTCCAAATTCTCCACGATCAATTCAAATACTTAGCTTAGGAGAGCGAAATCTGCTTGCGTAAAAACAGCCGGCGCGGCTGGCCCAACAGCCAACCAGTCCAATTCCAATCCACCTGTTGCAAGCGATAGCCTGCCCGATAGTACAACTGTCGCGCCGCGTGATTATTTTCCAGAACGTGGAGGTAAATCTCAGAAAATCCCCATTCTCTGGCTGTCTCCTCGCAGTTGCTGAGCAATTGTTGAGCAACTCCCTGCCGCCGGTATTCTGGGTGAACCGCTAAATTCGACAAATAAGGATAGTCAGAACTCGGGATTTGCCAAGGGAAGCGAGAACGCAGAGCCATTTCTATTGTTCCTGTTATGCATTGAGCTCGGTGCGATCTATAATTATGCGTTCCCTCCTCGCGCGAGACTAGCTCAGCAACCAGACAAATGTAATGTTCTGCCTTAGAACGCAGTCGATTTTTTAAATCTTCGTAAATACCCAAACGCAACACCGGATACACCCATTCTACAAACCCCTCGCCGGAGTGAAAGCTCATGGCCAAAATATCAGCTAGCTGCGTCAAGTCGTTCGGCGCAGCCACCCGGATCGAAAAACCAGAAAGTCCGGGAGTTTGTTGTTCGTGAGATGGTGAGGAAAAAAAGGAAGGATTCACAATGCCAGGCCACTATATTAATTTTTCTACGGGTTTCTAAGCTGCCCTCTTAGAAAGTTCACTGATGTTATACTGATCTTATAACCTAACTTATAGACATAGTTTATTAGCAAGATTAAATAACATTTTTTTTGCTTGACTTTAAGTAGTATTATGATGTAAATTGGAAGTTTTTAGTATTTAATACTCGATTTATGACCAAATAAAAGCCATCCCCTAATACTACATTTGTGGCTCAGCTATTTAGCATTTAAATTGAAGCTCGATCGCGGGCTTTCGTGCCTGCGCCACAAGAGTTTAAGTAAACAGTAGCTTACAAATTAAATGCGCGACAGCAACGCCGAAAGGTATTACAAACAATCAAAAAGGTTTTGAGGTCAGGTTCGCGGAATCCTACCCCTCTCTGCTTGCGGAAATACCCGATCGAATATAATTTATCCCTCAAGCGGTAATTTAAAAACTCTCTTGAGTGGCCAGACTAACACCGGGCGCGTTCGCGCCTCGGATGTTCACCGCCGACCTTTTAGCCTGGCAACCAAGCTTTCAGCAGTTCTGGGCAATCCATCGGCCGTCCCCCATCGCACCGGCCGGCGCCTGTTGCGCCAGGGGGTACTCTCCCAACCGTCCCATTTAAATTTGGATGCTTGGAAACAGTCTGCGGGGGTTTTCCCCCGTCGGCTCGATACTCTGGTTGCGATACTCTGGTTGCGATACTCTGCAGCGCGCGCGAGAGACCTTCAAAACCTCGATCGAGCTGATTGACCCCGCCCAAAAACCGATACAACCCCCCGACACTCGTCGTGGAGAGATCAAAATTTTCGACCCTAGTTCAAGCTCCGCGATTCATCTGTGGAGTAAATCTAAAATCTCAAATCTCAAATCTAAATCGACTGACAGGTTTCCACAAAGTACATCCCTAGCTAAGATTAACAGATGGATGCTCTGGCTTGCGGTGTTTGGTCGCAGTAATTGGCTTGTCGAAGGTCTGCTGGATCCAGAAAAAATGCCGCGATGGGGGAAAAAAGTGCAAGTCTAACTAAAATGGTACAGCAATTGCGTCACTCCCACAGACGCCTCTGTTGTCTGTGGGCCACCCCCGAATAGCAGTCAGGGGCAAGGCGCCGGATTGCGGCCCGTATCTGCAGGCTGACTGTTAAAGTTGCTGCTACCTGTGGGGAAAAACACAGGCAAAGATGTGGGTTTTCTATTGTATCGTGCAGCAGGCAGCTTTCACATACCAAATAAAACAGGCCCAGGAGCCAGAATCAAACATAAATTTGGTAAATCAACTCACAATCACGACGGTTATTCCTATGTATTCTGAAATATCCAGACGGCAGTTAAAAGTGGCAGATTCATGTTTGCTCTCCTGCTGCATAGAGGTAAGGGGTCAAGAAAACTTCTCGGGAGAGGAGTTTATGTGAATATCATTCAATAATAAAATTGGGGTGCACCACATATAACTGTGGCTCAGAAGAATTCCGAATTGAAAACCCAGACATCAAAAAACCAGGTTGGTGCTTGCCTCGGCACAGTCACAACAACTTCATATCCACGAATTATTGTGATACCATTTTCCCAAAATAATGGCAGTTTAGGCAAACTCCCAAGCCTTATTTCATAAGTCATTCCTCACCTTTAAATCTCAAATCGAAAATGGTATGACTTCAACAATTAAAATCGGCGAATTCTTCCTTCAATCAGACTTTTTAAATAGAACAGCCCCGGGGCACAGGAGAACGGTGCATGAATTCCCAACAAAATCCTAAGCTAAAAATTCTGATCGTCGATGACGAACCGGATAACCTCGACTTGCTTTACCGTACCTTCCATCGAGACTACAAAGTGCTCAGAGCCGAATCAGGCCCCGCTGCCCTGGAAATTTTGGCAAAACAGGGAGAAGTGGCGGTGATTATCTCCGACCAGCGAATGCCAAAAATGAGCGGTACGGAGTTTCTCAGCCTGACGGCGGCTAAATACCCCGACGTGATCCGAATTATTTTAACTGGCTATACGGATGTTGAAGATTTAGTTGAAGCTATTAACGCTGGCAAAGTATTCAAATACGTTACCAAGCCTTGGGATGCTCAAGAGCTCATGAATCTTGTCAGTCAAGCTGTTGAGACTCACATTCTTCTGAAAACGCGCACCAATGAACTGCGCAGGGCTTTGAGCCAAGAATCGCTGCTTTATGCCGTTACCAATTCTATCCGCTCGGCTCCCAATTACCAGCAAATGCTGCAAAGAATTGTCGAAAGCGTCGGGCAGATGTTTGAGGTGAGTTGCTGTCTGCTGCGGCCGTTCCAAGACGGCCGGGTGACCGATGAGTGGTTCGTTTACCAGAAGGCAGAAACTAAAGGGTTGGGGGGCGATGAGGAGGTCACGCCTGTCGGTGCGAATGCTGCGGAACTCTCCCCGGATTTGCTGCCGGATTTGGTTTGGGAAACTGTGGATGTGGAGGTGATTCAAGATGCCCAAACTGACGCTCGAGTTTTAAACTGGGATAATCAGCAGCGGCAGCAGGCTTACAAAGCTGCGAATATTCGATCGAGCTTGATCGTACCGCTATTTTACAAAATCGAACTGATGGCAGTCTTGGCGCTGCACCAGTTCGATCGACCGCGCCAGTGGCAAGACCACGAGGTACAGTTGGTAATTACGGTGGCTGACCAAGCCGCTTTGGCGCTTTCTCAAGCCCGGGCTTACGAACGGGTGCGGGCGCTGGCCAAGCGCGAGGCCTTAGTCAATACTATTACTACGGCAATTCGATCGAGTCTCGATCCCCAAAATATTTTTGCAGCCATTACTCAACAGCTCGCCCAAGCTTTGCAAGTTGACGGCTGCGCCCTATCTCTGTGGACAGAAGATGATGAATACGTCCAATGCGTGGGGCTATACGACACAACTAGGGATACTGTGGCTGTAGAACAGGGTTTTAACAATCTAGAGGTAGTTGCCAACCCTCCTGGCCCCTCGACGACTTCTGCCGATGCTGCTGGTAACGTTCGCGCCTGGGTTTTTGCCCATCCTTCCCTGCCGCAGTCTTTGGTGCCGATTCGGGGCAATCCGGTGTTGCTGCAACTTATGGTATCAAAAGAGCCGGTGGCGATCGAAGACCTCAACGAACACCCCGAGTTAAATGTTACAGAACTGCAAGTTCGAGCCCCCGCCCGCGCCCTGTTAGTCGTTCCCTTGCTGTGTGAAGGCAAAATCATCGGCAGCATTACCCTGCGCCAAAATCAAAGCATCCGCCACTGGAACATCTCAGATATTGACCTGGCTCAAATAGTCGCAACTCAAGCTGCTCTGGCCGTGCAGCAGTCGCGCCTCTACCAGACTACCAGACAGCAGGCAGAACGGCTTCTGGAAGCCGATCGGCTCAAAACCGAGTTTTTCCAAAATATCTCCCACGAGTTCCGCACGCCTCTAACTCTAACTATCGGTCCTCTGGAATCAGCTTGCAGGCGCAAAGAAGACTTGCCCTACCAACAAGCCGTAATCGCTTTGCGCAATTCCCGCCGCCTCCTGCGCTTGGTAAATCAACTGCTGGACTTGCAGCGGCTCGATGCCGGACGGATGCAGCCGAGTTTCCGCCCCTGCGATTTGGTCGGTTTCTGTTACTCTACCGCAGAGTCGTTCCGCGCCTACTGCGAGAAAAAAGGACTGCACTTAATTACCCAATTGCAAGAATGTCCTTTACTTTATTTGGATCTTGAAAGATTTGACAAAGTTATTTACAACCTGCTATCAAATGCTGTCAAATTCACCCCTGAAGGCGGAAAGATCACGCTGAAAGTTGAATCGGCCGGCGCTCACTGCTTGTTGCAAGTAAAAGACACTGGTATCGGCATTCGCACCGAACAAATTCCCTATTTATTCGAGCGCTTTCGCCAAGCCGAAGGTTCTGCCAGCCGTTCCTACGAAGGCAGCGGTTTAGGTTTGGCACTTGTCAAAGAATTAGTCGAACTCCACGGCGGTAAAATTTCCGTTGAGTCAGTTTACGGCGAAGGTACTACTTTTACCGTTTGGCTGCACTTCGGTTCGACTCACTTGCCCCCGGACCAGGTACTAGAAATACCTGCGGAGTTTCACTCATCCAAAGCTGCAGTGGAACTGGCAGATGTGGAGGCGGATTTGTCGGAAAATGATGCAGAAAATTATAACTTTGAGGCGCTCGAACCGATCAGCTCAGAAAAAGTAGTGGGAACGGTTTTGGTGGTTGACGACAATCCCGATTTGCGCTTTTATGTATCGGCAATTCTGCGAGATTCCGGCTTTGCAGTTTTGGTCGCCCGCCATGGACAAGAAGGATTTGCCGTGGCTAAAAAACGCCACCCTAATTTAATTGTAACAGATTTGATGATGCCTTTGATCTCGGGTTTGGATTTGATTCGGATGATTCGAGAAGATGAGGAATTGCAAGGAACTCCGGTAATTTTGCTAACTGCTAAAGCCGACGAAGATACTCGAATTGAAGGAGTAGAACGGGGTGCTGATGCTTATTTGTCCAAGCCTTTTAACGATCGAGAATTGTTGGCGGAAGTGCGGAATTTGCTCGCCCTCAAACAAAACGAGCGCCGAGTGAAAGAGTTGAACAGTTATTTAACTGAGTCGGTGCTGCGCCGATTTTTGCCGCCGTCGATGGTGAAGGCCGCAGCGGCTGGAGATTTGGCCTTGGATTTGCGCCCGGAACCGCGATTGATTACTATTTTGTTTAGCGATATTGTCGGTTTTACTCAAATGTCAAATACCCTGCGCTCGCGCCGGATAGCTGAGCTGTTGAATGAATATTTGGCGGCAATGACTAAGGCTATTTTTGACAGCGGCGGTACGGTGGACAAGTTTGTCGGAGATGCGGTAATGGCTTTGTTTGGCGCGCCGGAGGAACTAACCCCTAACGAGCAAGTACGCCGCGCTATAGCTGCTGCAAGGCAAATGCTGCTATCTCTCCAGGAGCTTAACAAGCGCTGGTTGGAGCAGGGAATTGTTGGGGAAAATGGGGTGCCTGCGCTGCGGTTTCGCTGCGGAATTCACCAGGGTACTGCGGTGGTGGGGATGTTTGGTGGCCCCGACCGATCGGATTATACTGCGATCGGGCCGAGCGTGAATATTGCCGCCCGGTTGCAAGAGGCGACGGAACCAAACACTGTGCTAATTTCGGCGGCGGTTGCAGATTATGTGGAGGAAAATCGAATTATTAAATATAAGCCACTGAAACTAAAGGGAATTGATGAAACGGTATTGACTTTTCTCCTGAATTGTGATTAATCATTAGTTGTTTGTTAAGTATTATATATTGACATCCCACACACAATCTCGAAAACCACCTATTCTTGACACTCCCGGGCCTAAAGATGTGGGAATTCTTGCTTCGCAGAGATTCCCATGAATTTACCTCGTGCGGTGCATCTTGACCCTATCTACGGCTGCCAGCCCTCGCTTGAGCACTACTTGTGCGGCTGCACTATCTCTGTCGGTTGTATA
This sequence comes from Microcoleus sp. C2D2, assembly GCF_036702495.1. Taxonomy (NCBI): domain Bacteria; kingdom Bacillati; phylum Cyanobacteriota; class Cyanophyceae; order Oscillatoriales; family Microcoleaceae; genus Microcoleus; species Microcoleus sp. C2D2. The sequence goes on from NZ_JAUBTO010000123.1 coordinate 13,546, forward strand.
GCCGCAATGGTGACACGAGAGAACTCGTTCTGATAACTCTTTTTTGCCTGTTTCATTAAGACAATTAGGACAGATATGGCTCGTCTTTTTGGCGTCTACTTTTTGGGAAAATACACCGCGTTTAAAGCAAGTCTCCTCCTTAGCTGAGTAGACAGCCGCTCTAAAAATCGTTAAGAAGTTTCTTAAGATTAATTAAATTCGCCTGCTTATGGGCGAGGCTCTCACCCCAAAATTGTGGTAGATAAGTAGATGAGTGGGAAAATATGTATAGCCTTTCGAGCTCTCATATGAGGTACTCATGGCCTCCGTGGCCTCCGTGGCCTCCGTGGCCTCCGTGGCCTCCGTGGGCATACCTCACTTTTTTGAGAACCGCTATATGTAGTCGAAAGCGAACCTGACTCCGTGAAACGCTCCTTAGCAGCGAGCTGTGATGAAAGCAATCGCCAGATTTATGATAGCTTTACAGTCTATGACATACTAAAGTTTATTTGCGCCTACCTACTGACCGTACACAACGTGTTAAATTTAATTTAAATCACGCTAGTTAATGTTTAGTTACATAAAGATTATTTTTCCCGTCTACATACTTAAGCGCGCGGCTCGGGGTTCCGGCTGTGGAGTCAATTGTTTAATCTTTAATCTTTAATCTTTAATTGACTGACCAAAGTTAAAGCTTCCAAATAGCGGCGGTGAGTCAAATCTAAAATCTAAAATCTAAAATCTAAAATCTAAAATTGACTGACCTTCCTTGCTTCTATCTATCAAAAGAGGGAAATTTTTTCACAGCTCGTCGCAGGATAACCTCTATCTAGAGAATGGTTGAGCCGATCGCTCCGATCGAGTACAAATAGAATGTCATATCTCACTGTGTATTGTATGAAACTCAATTCTTTTACGCAACGGCTTTCGACTGTCGGGCGCTGGATGGCTGCAACTGTGCTTTGCGTGTCAGCGATGACCTTCGTTTGGCAGGGTGCGTTTTTCTCGAACACCGCAGCAATGGCTTCTCCTGCAGTAAACTTAATCGCAGCAGCAGATACGGGCGATACGGTTCAAGAAAAAGCCAGCAAAGATGCTGGACGAACCAAGAACTTCATCCGAGATACAGAAGAGAAGGTTAAGGAAACTGCCAGGACAAATGCTGCTAAAGTCGATCGAGCATCGGATGATGGTAGTTTGGTAGAGCGCAAAGCTAAGAAAGATGCGGCCACAATTGAGAAAAGAGCATCGGAAGATTCAGCTCGTACTCAGAAAGCAGTAGATAATACCAAGAATGCTGTAGAGCGCGCTGTTGACAGCATCAAGGATGCTTTTAGCAACTAGACCATAAATAAGTAGGTAAGCGCAAAAAAACAATAATATCTTGCAGGGGGCTTGTAGGGGTGGCTTTAGTGCTTATCTACAGTAAGGGCGAGTCGATCGTTGCAGAACCCGCCCTCTCCCCAACTGATGTTTATTTGCACTTACTTACTTGAAACTGAAAGATTGATGTACATTAATCAAAATCTCTACAGGGTTTGGAGAACCAACCCCAAGCCATTCTTTAAAATTGCCGCAAAAAGCGCAAATCGCTAGCATAAACCCGGCGAATGTCGTCGATTTCATAAAGTACCATTGCGAACCGCTCGACACCAAAACCGGCCGCAAACCCAGTATATTTTTCTGGATCTAAACCGACTCCTTTAAGAACGTTAGGATCGACCGTTCCGCAGCCCAAAACTTCCAGCCATTTGCCGTTCCACTGCAAATCAACTTCGGCAGAAGGTTCGGTAAAGGGAAAGTAACTGGTGCGGAAACGGATCGGCAAATCTTGCCCGAACATTTGCCGCAAAAACTCTTTAATCGTGCCTTTCAAGTCAGTAAATGTCAGACCTTCATCAATTGCTAAAAGTTCAATTTGGTGGAAAACTGCCGCGTGAGTAGCATCAACAGTATCGCGGCGGTAAACGCGGCCGGGAGAGACAATCCGAATCGGCGGTTTGTGCTGTTCCATGTAGCGAATTTGCACCGATGATGTCTGAGTCCGCAGCAAGTCGCCTCCGGGCAAGTAAAATGTATCTTGCATATCCCGCGCAGGGTGGTCTGGCGGGGTGTTCAGCGCCTCGAAGTTATAATAATCTGTTTCCATTTCCGGGCCGTTGGCGACGGTGTAGCCGAGGCCGACAAAGATATCGAGAGCGCGGTCTATGACGGCGTTTAATGGGTGAACGCGACCTTGGGGGCGAAAAATCCCCGGCATGGTGACATCGATGGTTTCTGAGGCTAATTTGGCTTGGATTTGGGCGGTTTGGAGGGCGGCCCGCTTGTCTTCTAAATCGGCTTGCAGGGCTTCTTTGACAGTATTGCCGATCGCACCTACTTTGGGCCGCTGGTCTGGCGACAGTTTGCCCATCATGCCTAAAATTTGAGAAAGTTGACCTTTTTTGCCGAGGTAGCCGACGCGCAACTGTTCGAGTTGTTCGAGGGTATTGGCAGTGGCGATCGCACTTTTGGACTCTTGACCGAGAATTTCTAGTTGAGTTTCAATGTCGCTTAGCTGGACAGTCATTTGGATTTTAGATTTTAGATTTTAGATTTTAGATTGATGGCAGTTTTGAGCCAAGCTGAGTTTAGCGCAATTTTGGCTCGACAGTTTTGTTGATTTTAGATTTTAGATTTTCGGTAGTTACGGATAATTCGTAATAGGTAATTCGATGTTAGGGCGATCGCCCTAGTTGAATCTAGTTTAGTATTGTTATCAGGCCTATAAAAATTTCGATGAAACTTTTAATTAGCAACGACGACGGCATCTTTGCACAAGGCATCCGCAGCCTCGCCAACGCTCTTGCCGCCGCCGGTCACCACGTGAGCGTAGTTTGTCCCGACAGAGAGCGGTCCGCTACCGGCCACGGCCTCACCCTGCACCAACCCATCCGCGCCGAAATTATCGAATCTATTTTTGATCCCGCAGTCCAAGCTTGGGCCTGTTCGGGTACTCCCGCCGACTGCGTGAAACTCGCTTTGTGGGCTTTACTTGACAAACCGCCCGATTTTGTCCTTTCCGGTATCAACCACGGGCCCAATTTAGGCACGGACATCATCTGTTCGGGCACGGTTTCTGCTGCAATGGAAGGAATTATGGAAGGCATTCCCAGCATTGCTTTCAGCCTCGCGAGCTATACTTCGCAGGAATTTGGGCCGGCAGTGGATTTCGCTGTCAACTTGCTGTCACAGTTGGAAAAACAGCCAATGCCGAAACCGGTGCTGTTGAATGTCAACATACCAGCAGTCACACAAGCAGAAATTACCGGAGTTACCATCGCCCGTCAAGGCATTCGCCGCTATTTCGACATATTTCAAAAGCGCACCGATCCGCGCGGCAAAACTTATTATTGGCTGGCTGGGGAATTGTTAGAAGATGTAGAAGATATCCGCGATTCGGCGATCTCGCACAATATTCCTACGGACGTACAAGCTATTCGCGACAACAGAATAACCGTTACTCCGCTGCAATACAATCTCACCTGTGTTCCCGACTTGCACTCGTTGCGGGATTGGCAATTTGAAGATTTTCCGAAGCAGTGAGCTGCCATCGACCCGATCCGAGCGGTAAACTAGGAATTAAGGAAAAGTGCCTATAAAGGTCTATACCTTAGGCGTTAACACAGGCTCCCCATTAGTTGTTGGTTTTTTTTACTCAAGAAAAACAGTTATGAACGCTCCTACCTATAACACTCATTCTCTCACTTGCCCGATCTGCAACCGTTCCAGCGTCGTAGGCCCAGTCGGGATGGTTAGCGGACTATTCACTTGTCCCCACTGCCATTCTCATTTAGTAATTAGCTGGAGTGGTCATTTTGTGCGCGATCCTTTTAGTCTTAAACAACTGACGGTGGGAAAGATGCTCAGGCGCGAGAGCCGCCCCCTAGCTCGCATTCAGCGCGACTTTGGGCTGGGCAAGCATTTTCCGCTGATTGCAATTTTGGGCAGTGTGGTATTTTTTGGATGTGCGATCGCCGCTACGGAAAAATCCCTACCCCGAGAGAATTCATTTCAAGGATTTTTAGAGTGGGTGAGCGGAACTGCTAATTCCCAAGATGTCTCCCCGTAACATTTGTTAACAGAAATTGTGACAGATACTCCGTGCAAATATCTATTCCTTTAGGTATAAATCACAATATTTTAGCAGTTGCACCAATCTTGAGGTGCAGGTAAGGACTTAGGCACCGAGCCCTTCATCGTGTTCCCAAAAACGTCAAAACCCTAGTCCGGCAGGGGTTAAAACCCCTGCCTCAAAGCTCGAGTCCGGTGGAATTAAGTCTCAAAACGGTGTTTCGGGTTAAGTTGACACATATCACAAAAATAATACGGTAGTCGGGAAGCTCAGTGCCTTGGCCCCGCTTGAGGAAAGACGACGCGAGGGAATTTATTCCTCATTAATCTTTTCCTATAAGTTAGGAGCAAGTAAGAATAACTGTCTGCGTGTCGAAACAATAATTAATAAGGTGAAATTCCTGATTGAGCTTGTGTCGCTATTGCCGTAGACTGGTTGAACGAGTAATAGTAATTGTTGAGCGCACCTAACTGGCAAGCGCGAGCTCCGGCGAAAGTAAATTCCCATATCAAAAGTAAGCGCAATTGCAGCGGCGAAAGTCAGTTGTTTTGAGCCTAACGAGGCACCTTGACAAGGCCTTTGAGGGTTACACACCGATCGATTCTTGAATCTATCGTGGCCCCGGCCCGCTTGAGTGTCAAATCGCTCTCTTTTGAAACTCAGCAATTTTTCTAACTGCTGCTTCCAAAATTGCTGGCGACTCGACTAAGGCAAATCGCACGTAGCCTTCTCCTGATTTCCCGAAACCGGCACCGGGGGAAGCGGCGACTCCTGTACTCTGTGCTAGCTGTGTGCAAAATTTTACGGAATCTTCAGCCCAAGGTTCCGGCAGTCGAGCCCAAACGTACATGGTGGCCTCTGGTACGGGTACTAGCCACCCAATGCCCTGCAGCGCTTTTACAAAGGCATCCCGCCGTTTTCTGAAGGTTTCTACGCTGGTTCTGACGGTATCTTGAGGGCCAGTTAATGCGGAGATCGCTCCGTTCAAAATCCCTCGGTATTGGTTGAAGTCCACTGCGGCTTTTACCTGTCGCAGTGCTGCAATTAGTTCGGAATTGCCGATCGCATATCCGACTCGAAAACCTCCCATACTGTACGATTTGGATAGTGTAAAAAACTCGATCGCCACACTCTTATCTCTATCTGCCATAAAAATTGACGGCGCCATCAATTTTCGATATTCTTCCTCATTACCAGGCTCTGCCTGGTAATGCATATCCAGAGGCTGAGCCTCTACCTCTATTTTAGATCCAGAATTGCGATCGTCAAACACCAAATCCACATAAGGGAAATCGTGAACTAAAACAAGCCGGTGTTCCCGACAAAAAGCCACTGCTTTCTCAAAAAAAGCCAGCGGGGCGATCGCAGTTGTAGGATTGTGAGGATAGCTCAAAACCATCATCTTCGACTGACTCAGCACTGCTGTCGGAATATCTTCCAATATCGGCAAAAACGCATTTTCTGCCCGCAGCGGCATCGGATAAATTTGACCGCCTGCCAAATGCACACCGCCCGCGTGGGAAGGATAGCCCGGATCGAGCAGCAAAGCAAAATCTCCGGGGTTGAGTACAGCTAAAGGCAGATGCGCCGTGCCTTCTTGGGAACCAATTAACGGCAGCACTTCTGTTTCTGGATTGACTGAAATGCCAAATTTTTTCTCGTACCAGCAAGCTGCCGCTTCCCGGAAATCTCTTGTCCCGTTAAAGAGCAAATAACCGTGAGTTTTGGAGTCAGACAACGATCGGGCGATCGCATCTGTAATGTGAGCAGCCGCCGGCAAATCCGAAGAACCCAGAGACAAGTCAATCACACTCTGCCCCGCTGCTCTAGCTTGAGCTTTTGCCCGATCCATAGCGGCAAATACATTAAATTTCAGTGGCTCTAAACGTTTAGCAAATTGCATATTTTTTGTATTTTTTGACAAGTTTTATGAATGGTTTTATCTGGTTAATTATTATTTTATATGGCAGTTTTATTTGCTGCTTTATGATTTTTTTTTTACTAACCGCTCTTGGCGCTACGCAGGCGCAGAGTAGAGAGGAAGATCGAGGAGAAAAGAGAGATGTTAAAAAAAATATTTGCGATTGCTATAATTGTAAGTTGGGAGTTGGGAGTTGGGAGTTTCCAAGTCCCAACTCATTTCCAAACTTTATAAGTGAGGGTCGAGCAAACTGAGCAATTTTCCTTCAGGAATAGCTCCCTCGTGAGAAAGCACTACTTCGGCATTTTTAAACAGCATGAAAGCTGGGACTCCATGTACTTTATACTCCGTGACAGTATTAGGATTGGAGTCAATTTCCATTTTAACCACTTTCAGCCGATCGCTGTAGTTAGTGGCTACCGAGTCTACCGCAGGCGCGGTCAGTCTGCAAGGCCCGCACCAAGTAGCCCAAAAATAGGCAAGCACTGGTTCCTCTGCTTCCAGGACTTCTGTTTCAAAGTTTTCGTCGTTAATGACAATTACACTGTTGCTCATGGTTCTGCGATTATTTTTTCTATTTATTTCTAAAGCACCGGCGGGCGTGAAACTTGCACGAACTGAGAAGACAGGCCCAAAAAACTGTTACTAATTTTAAAACATTCTGTGAATTATTGAGTGCAAACTCAGGACTGAGAACTGATGGATAATTCTGTATGGCGTTTAATTCCACTGTTGTCGGCGTCTGGTAGCGTGCAGATGGCGATCGACCAATGGCTGCTGGAACAGCATCTAGCCGGGAAAAATCCGCCAACTCTGCGATTTTACACTTGGCAACCGGCGGCGATTTCCTTGGGCTACCACCAGCGGCGATGGCCGGAGTTTTGGCAGCAGTTGTCTTGGCGGGGAATACCTGTAGAGTTGGTCCGGAGGCCCAGCGGCGGGCGCGCCGTGCTCCACCAGGGTGATTTAACCTATGCAGTTGTGGCGTCGGGATTTGCCAGCAGCCGCCTGAAAGCTTATCAGACTATTTGCGAGTTTTTGATTGAGGGTTGGAGGGCGATGGGTTTGGATTTGCACTACGGAGAAGCTGGACGGGGTTATATTCACAATCCGAATTGTTTTGGTACTGCCACAGGTGCAGATTTAGTTACACTTGATGGCTGCAAGTTAATTGGTAGCGCCCAATTGCGACGGGGTGATGCTATTTTGCAGCACGGTTCCATGCGTTTGCAGCCGGATGCTAGTTTGTTTTCTCAAGTGTTTGGGGAAGAATTAATTCCTGTGCAATTACCTCTATCTGAAGGGGGAGATGATTTGATTGCAACTGTAATTGAGGTTTTGAGTGCGGCGGCTTGTCGCTGTTTTGAAATTGAGTTGGAGGTGCAGCCGCTTTCAGAAGAGGAATGGCAGGCTATAGCAGATGTTGAAGGAAGAAGGAAGAAGGAAGAAGGAAAATATATTAGATACCCAACTTCTTGAAGAAGTTGGGTATCTGGCTAAAATCGCCAATCTAAAATCGGAAAACTCCTCTAGGGCTGCGGCTCAATTTCAACGATCGGCTTTTTGGCAATTTCGCCCAATGTCACAGAATCCAGCAAGCTTTCCCAATCAGTCTGGAACACTGGCTCATTAGGATTAGCGCGACGAGCTGCAGCTAGATTGCTGAGGGCATCTTGCCAAATTCCATTCTTAGCATAAATAAAAGTTTTCTGGCGCGGATCGGCATTCTCTAATTGACTGAGGATATCTGCACTGAGTTCAACTCGCCGTACAACACCGCTTTCGAGCTGATCGCTCGATCTGTCGTCAGCGTCGCAAACCACTGTAAATTTCCAAGTGTACTTTTTGCCTACTTCCAAGGGCGGCACATTTGTCTTAGCGGGGATACTAACGCCGATCACCCCTGATAAATTCTTAATTGTGAGATCCTGTTGATAAATCTGGTTGCCGCTTTCATCTTCTAGGATAAATTCGGCTAATTCCGCCTCTGTTTGAGGCAAGTAGAAAAAGAATGTTGGATAGTCGGAAACAGTCCGTCCGATCTTATTTTTAGGCACTAAGGCTGTGAGACTTAGCTGACTGCTGCTCGCGCAGCCACCGCGCAAAGATCTTACTGTTCCAGCGGGCAGATCGTCGATATCTTCAGTAGGCTGAATGAAGCGCGGCCCTCCCGATTCAGTGGCTGGCTTGCCGTCTGGTAAGCTTGGAACCGGCTGTCCGTTGAAGCGCGGCCCTCCCGGTCCAGTGTCTGGCTTGCCGTCTGGTAACCTTGGAGTCGGCTGTCCCATAACTGCAAATTGGGAACCGTTAAGTGTGGCGATCAATACTATTGAGCCAACTGATGTCAGATTGAGGATAAACTTAGTAATTATTTTCATTAGTTTCATGATTTTTTAGGGATAGATTCTCTCTTTTTATTTCTTTTTCCTTCCCAAAATCCGGTAGACATTAACTTTTTGTTCCCTGCCTTTTAAAGGCAAAGCTCCCCAAGATTCTACTTCAAATTTGTCGGCCAGATGCAGTAAGGTCTCTTCTGCAATCAATATCCGGCAAGTGTCCTCTTGCCGCTCCTTTTGGCAGCTTTCGAGCCGAGAGGCAATATTTACGCTGTCGCCGATCACTCCATATTCTAAACGGGTTGTGCCTCCGAGACTACCCACCATCACAGGCCCTGTAAAGATGCCTACTCGCATTTTTGCCGATGGCAAACCGCGAGCGAGCCAATTTTGATTCATTTCTGGCAAGCGGGAACTGATGGCTACAGCGCAAGATACGGCGAGGCGAGCATCTTCTGCAATTTCTTGTGGAGTGGTGCGGGGAATGGGTACGCCAAATACTGCCAGCATTCCATCTCCGGTAAATTTATTAATCACGCCTTGATGTGCTTGGACTTCTTGGGCCATTGCGGATAAATACTCATTTAACCAACTCATTACTACTTCTGGCGGTAGTTTTTCGCAGATTGTACTAAAACCCTGCAAGTCGGTGAGGATGATGGTAGCAGTAACTTTTTGGCCCGGCAATAACCCTGATTCGAGTAGATGGACGCGTTCTTTCCACAGGGCATTTGCGATCGCGGGTGAAGTTTGTTGTCCTAATAATTTCATCACAATCCCTTGCTGTTGCCTCGACTGCTCGTACTTATAGATGACTGCGACTCCTGCGGTGATTAAAAGTGCCAGGGCTGGAGCGATTAGAGGTATCCACCCCTGTTGCATGAATAGGAAAAAGGTGAATCCGAATAATGAGGCGCAAGCGGAGATCGCGATCGCGATTAAATTCAGCGATTTTTCGACGCGCCAAGCTAAACAGCCGCCCACTGCACTCCAAACTGCGATCCAGAGAATTTCTTGCCATTCGTCCCAATACCAAAATAGCCCTTTGCCCTCTAAAACTGCACTGAGAATTTGGCTGGTGGCCGTGGCGTGAATTAATACCCCAGGCATCAGGCGGTTTCCCCTTGCAGTAGCGCTGTAAGGGGTGGAAAAGAGATCTTTTACAGTTAGGGCGGTAACGCCTATTAGCACTATTTTACCCTTCACCAATTTAGGATCAACTTTTCGAGCCAAAACTTGAGTTAGTGTCACGCTCTTTGCTATATTTGTAGCAGAGCGATAATTTAGTAGGACTTGATAGGCTTGGGCATTAATGTTTTGATAACCTCCTGAGTCCGGTCGCAACTTGGAAAATACTGTTTTATTTGCCTCTATTTCTTCTTTCTCTGTTATTTTAGAATCTATTTTTTTGCTATCCAAATAGGCAAAAGCTAGTCGCATTGAAAATGAAGTAAGTGTCGTTTTATCCTCTGCAGCAAACATCAAATTGCGACGCACTCTACCATCAGGATCGAGGACTACATCGTTAAATCCTACCTGCTTGTCTGGTATATTGGGAGGTGGCTGCACTCGATCGTACTTTGAGTTGCCCATGAAGGTAATCGGAAATACTTTGGGGTTTTTCAATTGAGTTGCTAATTCTGCATTCCCCGGCTCGTAGGGAATGTCGCGAATTATATCCAGACCAATAGCGGTGGGTTCAAGACGCGCTATTTCGGCGAGCGCTTTTGCTAAAACTCCATCAGAAAGTGGCCATTTTTTAAAAGCCTTAATATCTTGCTCTGTGATTTCAACTATTAGCAACCTGGGGTCAAGACCCGGCTCGGGCCGCAACTGCACCATGAGGTCGAAAGCATTTAATTCCAGTGGCTGCAACCAGCCTAAATGCCGCACTCCCAATAGAGTTACCGTCACGGCAATGCAGGTAATAGCAAGAGGTTGCAAGTCAGCGAAGGCGAAGGAATGAGTTAATTGTTTCCAACATCTCTCCCCCAATTTATGATAAATTCTCTTAAAGAATTTGGGCATAAAAATTTTTGTTTGAACCTTCATTGACAAAGTGTGCTACATCTTAACTTGTCACTAATGCCCTTTACAGATGCCCAATTTTTAATTGTCTTGTACTGTTTTGGCGATCGCACTTAACTGCAATCCCTGCGGATAGCTGTTTTCTTCTTTGCTGCGCTTGATGTCGGCGATTGAAATTTGGGGTTTGAGGTATGTTGCCAAAACTTTAACCACGTCACCCCGATCGATCGTCCCTGCTACTGAACCAATCGGCGAGAGGACGAGGATTCGGGGGAGTTGACGGGCTTCCATGCTGTTAACTACTTCTGCGATGGATGCTTTTTCGGAGACTGTGGGGATTTTTCCCAGGGGTTTCAAAATGTTGTGCAATGTCTGAAGTTGCCATTGACTGCGTTCTGTCAATCGGATATCGTCGATCGACACTAAGCCCAAATCCCGGCCGTTGGTCGCCGCAATGTAAAATGGAAACGGATTCACTTCTAACAAATATCGATCGGCAAATTCTCGCAGAGTCAAATCTGCATCTACAACTCGAAACTCGCGGCTCATCGCCTCGCCGGCTTTAATTTTAATCAAGGCTTCTTGCAATCCCGCAAGGCGGCTGTAGGCTAGGGCATTACGAATCGCAAAAGAGCCGATCAGCGCAATCCACAAGCCACCGTACTCGCGCGCTAACAAGCATAAACTCAGACCCAAAACCACGGCCACCCAACCTAAAACTTGTCCTGTTTTTGCCGCCCAGCGAACGCCGACAAATCGAGAGCCTGTTATTTTCCAAATTGCTGCTTTTAAAACTTGTCCTCCGTCCAAAGGCAGACCCGGAATTAAGTTAAATAATCCCAAAACGAGATTGATTACTGCTACCCTTTCGGTTACCATTGCCAGCAAACTTTTCGGAGGGAGAACTTGAGAACCCAAACCGAGGATTAAAAATAGCGCCAAGCTGACGAGAGGGCCGGCAATGGCTACTTGAAAAGCTTGACTGGGAGTTTTTGATTCCGAGTCAATTGATGCAATTCCACCAAATAAGAATAAGGTAATAGAATTAACTTTAATGCCTTGCGATATCGCCGCCAAGCTGTGTCCGAGTTCGTGCAAGAGCACGGAACCAAACAGCAGCAGAGCTATTGCCAACCCCGCACTCCAGGAGAGCCCAGGCCCCCACACGCGGTAACTGCTGGCGTATTCGCGGGTTGCTAAGGCTAAAATTATAAACCACGAGTAATCTATAACTAGGGGGATGCCAAATAAAGAGCCGATTCGCCAACCTGTCTGCATGAAATTTCCTGGGAAAGGGGAGCAAGAAAGAGTTTCTATTATATCTTTTCTGCCCCTTGCCTTTGCCTTTCCCCAGAGTTTTACAGAACTCCGGCGTTACCCAAGCCCAAGATTACTCCGGCTCCGAGCAAGTGGCCGAAGCTGGTTGTTGCCAGCAATTCTGGTATGCCGAAGCCTTTGAACAATCCAGGTACTACAAGGGGTAAAGCTGGGCCCTTGCCTCGGTTTTGCTTGTTTATGCCGTAGTAGCCGATCGCGATCGCCAGCAAATTGCATAAAATCATTGTCAGTCCTACCATTGGCGACCACTCCGGCGTTGAGGGAGCGGTAGATTGTACGGCTAACAGCAAAGATGAGCCGATCATGTTTTTATCTCCTGATTTCACAAATAAATTGATTTCCCAGATTATAAAAAGCGGTTTGCATTAAACTAAGATTTGTTTTAATAGTTAACAATTCGTTGATATTTTGATACAAATTCGGAACCGAGGAGGAAGAGTGCGGGTTAAAATTTGCGGAATTACTAAATTAGACCAAGGAATTGCCATCGCCCGCTTGGGAGCCCAAGCTTTGGGGTTTATCTGCGTGCCGGCTTCCCCTCGCTATGTCAGCCCAGAAACTATTCGCCTCATTGTCGAGCAGTTGCCGGAAAATGTCGATCGCATCGGCGTTTTTGCCGATACCACAATAAAAAATATCTGTCAAGTAGCAGCCGAGTCAAATTTAAGCGGGGTGCAGTTGCACGGAGATGAAACACCGGAATATTGCGATCGGCTGCGGGAGTTGTTGCCGGGAATTGAAATTATCAAAGCTTTGAGAGTTAAGACTCCTGAAACTCTAGAGACGGCAGCTATTTACGCTGTTCGTGTCGATACTTTACTGCTCGATGCTTACCATCCCCATCAACTCGGCGGTACTGGAAAAACGATCGACTGGATGATGTTAGCAGAGTTTAGACCGCAGTGTCCTTGGCTGCTGGCGGGCGGTTTAACAGCGGATAATGTTTTAAATGCAATTGATAGCGCCAGCGGCAATAACTTCAGCGGTGTTGACCTTTCTAGCGGCGTAGAAAAAGCGCCGGGAGATAAAGATTTGACCAAAGTTGCGCAGTTGTTTGCTCTCATTAAGTCAACTTGCTAATCATTAGACCTCTTGCAAAAATAAATAGGACGGGCTCTTCGGCCCATCCCACAAGAAAAAATAACTCTTGTGGGATGGG
>NZ_JAUBTO010000124.1:0-26078 GCF_036702495.1 Microcoleus sp. C2D2
CCGTCCTTTTTGGACGGGCGGGACGCCCATCCCACAATAACAATTAAAATTGTAAGTTATTTAATTCGCGATCCTTATCACCTCATGCCCTTCATCTGCTACCAAAATAGCCCGACCCGCCAAAATCACATCCCCGCCCGTCAAGTGGATTAGGTTCTGCAGTCAACAGTCAACAGTCAACAGTTTTTACCAACCATTTATGTCGGAAACCAACAATATAATAAAGCCGCCCTACATTTTTTGAAGGCGAGCGAACATCAGGTTGCTCTGGGTTATTGGTTGGGTGGGGGCGGGTTTTTATAGATTGTTTGTCAGCCTCAAATTTTATCTGTAAAACCCGCCCCTACCGGCTATCTCTGGGGCGGGTTTCACCAACTATCTATGCCTGAAACCAACAATATAATAAACCCGCCCCCGCTTTGTTGGGAACGATCGAACACCTACGCTTTGCGCGAACGCCTGCGAATCAGCACACTCATCACCTGCTTCGGATTCGCCGCACGCTGTAGGGGACTCCAATCGCCAACTTGGGCAAATCCCAGGCGGTACAAAGTGAGTATGGTTTCCCTGACACCATTGGGGGAACCGACAACCGTTAACAGCACCACTTCCTGTTCGGATATTGCTGAGTCTGAATTTGGGCGATCCTCTTCGAGGGCTTCGCTAACGGATAAGTTGTCGTCAGGCACGAATTCCTGTGACATAATTATGTTCTCCTTGATTTTGGGTTTTGTAGGAAAACCCAAAAACCCAGCCGCCCCGCAGTTCAAGACATAGCAGGGCGGCTACAGAGAATGTTAAGATACTCCGTTAGCCTCCAGACTGCTGTTTCCAGTTTGGCGGTTAGCTGTCCATTGCTGTTCGAGCAGCTTTGGGCAGTGCAACTAGATTTTTGGGCGACGACGCGGGCTGCCTCCTCTACAAGCAAAGCAACCTCTCACTTCAAAGCCTAGCCGCAGATGGGGGCCGGTGTCAATCGATTTTGGATTTTAGATTTTGGATTTTGGATTTTGGATTAAAGAATAGTTCTGGACGCAGGAGTGGTGAGAAACCGGGTTTTTGCCCAGAAGAGGTGTTACAGCGGGTAGAAGCTGTAAAAAACCCGGTTTCTTTGAGTTTTAACCGCAGATGTCGGCGGATGTACGCTGATGGACGCAGATGAATACGGCGGCCTGTCGCACTTTTTATTTGCTCAATACACCATTGGGAATTCCTAAAAGATCCTCTATGCGAGGCATATCTTCTAAGGCTATCACTCGTCCTTCGTTCTCAAAACCAGCAATTTGATCGAAATTCAAATAGCGATACAAGTCACTAGCAAAAGGATCGATTCTTTTTGAGACAATGTCGTTGTATTCTTGGACTGTGGGAATTCGACCTAACAGCGAACAAACTGCGGCTAATTCTGCCGAACCGAGATAAACTTGGGCGTCTTTGCCCATGCGGTTGTTAAAGTTGCGGGTAGAAGTTGAAAATACGGTTGTCCCATCTTTAACCCGCGCTTGGTTGCCCATACAAAGGCTGCATCCGGGCATTTCTGTACGCGCTCCAGCGGCTCCAAAAATGCTGTAGTAACCTTCTTCTTTGAGTTGCTGTTCGTCCATGCGAGTTGGCGGACAAATCCACAGGCGAGTTTTAACTTCTCCTGCACCTTCTAACACTTTCGCAGTGGCGCGGTAGTGACCGATATTTGTCATGCAGGAACCGACAAATACTTCGTCAACGCGATCGCCCGCAACCTCACTCAACAACTTAACATTATCCGGGTCGTTGGGAGCAGCCACAATTGGCTCTTTAATCTCGTTCAGATCGATTTCGATGATTTCAACGTACTCTGCATCAGCATCCGCCTCCATCAGCACGGGATTAGCCAGCCATTCCTCCATCTTCGCCACCCGGCGCATCATCGTCCGCGCATCTTGATAGCCCCGCGCTACCATGTTTTTCAGCAGCGCGACATTGGAACGAATGTACTCGGAAACAGTCTCCACGCTCAATTTAATCGTGCATCCGGCGCAAGAACGCTCGGCCGTCGCATCGGTCAATTCAAAAGCCTGCTCGACCTTCAAATCTGGCAAACCTTCTATCTCCATAATCCGCCCAGAAAAGACGTTCTTCTTATTCTGTTTCGAGACTGTCAGCAAGCCTTTTTGAATCGCCACATAGGGAATTGCATTCACCACATCCCGCAGGGTTACTCCGGGCTGCAATTCGCCTTTGAACCGCACTAAAACTGATTCCGGCATATCTAAAGGCATGACGCCCAAGGCGGCAGCAAAAGCCACTAATCCCGAACCCGCAGGAAAGGAAATTCCCAAAGGAAAACGAGTATGAGAATCGCCGCCGGTTCCCACTGTATCCGGCAATAACATTCGATTCAGCCAAGAGTGAATAATGCCGTCTCCGGGACGCAAAGCTATGCCCCCGCGCTGTGACATGAAATCGGGTAATTCATGGTGAGTTTTGACATCAACTGGTTTCGGATAAGCGGCGGTGTGGCAGAAACTTTGAATTACCAAATCGGCGCTAAATCCCAAACAAGCAAGTTCTTTTAATTCGTCCCGAGTCATGGGCCCGGTGGTATCTTGCGAGCCGACTGTTGTCATGGCTGGTTCACAAGATGTACCGGGACGAACGCCGGACAAACCGCAAGCTTTGCCTACCATTTTCTGTGCTAAGGTAAAGCCTTTGCCTGTATCGGCGGGAATAGTCGGGCGGGTAAAAATGGTGCTTGGTTCTAGTCCTAAAGCTTCGCGGGTTTTGTCGGTTAAAGTGCGTCCAATTAATAGCGGAATTCGGCCGCCTGCGCGAACTTCGTCTAGAATTGTGTCGGGTTTGAGGGTGAAGGTGGAGATGATTTCTCCGGCTTCGTTGGTAATTTCGCCTTTGTAGGGATGGATGGTAATTACCATTCCTGTTTCCATTTTGGAGACATCGCATTCGATCGGCAAAGCGCCGGAATCTTCCGCGGTATTGAAGAATATCGGGGCGATCGCACTTCCTAAAATATAACCGCCACTGCGCTTGTTCGGCACAAACGGAATATCATTGCCAATGTGCCACAGCACGGAATTAATCGCGGATTTCCGCGAGGAACCGGTGCCGACAACATCACCAACATAGGCTACGGGATGGCCTTTTAGCTTCAAATCTGCGATCGTTTGCAAGCTTCCTGGCATCTTACTTTCGAGCATCGCCAAAGCGTGCAGGGGAATGTCGGGCCGCGTGGTAGCATGAGGTGCTGGGGACAGGTCGTCAGTATTGGTTTCTCCGGGAACTTTGAAGACTGTAACGGTAATGACTTCCGCCAGTTGGGGGCGGGTGGTGAACCACTCGGCATCCGCCCAAGAATCGACGACTTGCTTGGCGTAGGGATTGGTATCGGATAAAGTCAGAATGTCGTGGAAGGCGTCGAATACTAACAGGGTTTTGCTCAAGGCCCGGGCTGCGGTGGCGGGAATGGCGGTTTCGGCAGTAGGATTGAGCAATTCGATTAAAGATTGGACGTTGTAACCGCCCATCATTGTCCCCAGCAGGTAAACTGCCCATTTGGGAGCAATTAGGGGGCTGTGGATTTCACCTTTAGCAATGCCGGTTAAAAAACCAGCTTTGACGTAGGCGGCGCTGTCTACTCCGGGCGGGACGCGATCGCGCAATAATTCTATTAAGGTTTCTTCTTCTTGCGCCGGCGGATTTTTCAGCAGTTCACACAGTTCCGACGTTTGCTGGGCGTCTAGCGGCAGCGGTGGAATTCCCTCATGGGCCCGAACGGCCGCGGTACGGCGGTAAGATTCAAGCATTTCTCCTCTCTCCTCGGATAGTATTCGGTGGTTGGCAAGCAGGTGACTTTACTTTTTAGATTAGGAGCTTCCGCTGCACATTGGGCAAAGTACCTCGCTATACATAAAAACTTAACGCAACTTTAAAAACAGTAGATTTTCATAGCTGGCAAAAGTATAGTCATTTATAGACATGGGAGGCGTCAAGTCCCTCCCCCTTCACTTTTGCTTTAAGCGGATTAACCCGCATTGGCTGAACTACGCAGCTCTCTATCCCATTGCTGAACGCATTTGGGATTGCTTTTTTGAGGATGTTGTACGCGGCGTTGACATCGGAGTTAATTAACTGACCAACCGATGTTTTGTACAAACCTCTTTTAATCCGCTTACCAGTAAACACAGGCTCTTTTTCTGTTTTCCCGTAGACAGGGATTGAATCTAAACCCAAAAAATTTGCGCGAGATGTGTAAGATTCTTCCTGTACAATTACATCGATTCCTACCAACCGAGCTTTGTATTCCAACATCTCAATCAATCGAGAGTGAGGAATACTAACAAAGTTTTGGTTGGTTTGCTTCCCGAGTTCTATTTCAGTTTTCCACTGCGCGTTCTTGCCAATTACTAGCGTCCCAATCTGCTTGGCGAGCAAAAGGTTAATAATTAGACGGCTAGCATGATGTAAGTAATTGTCAACTTTCTGATTGCGACAGCGGGTTAAGCGCTGAATCCGGGGTGATGTTTTACGGTTCCCTGTTAACTGGGATTGCAATTTTGAAGAGCGCTTGTTGTAGAACTGGTTAATCGATTTCAATGGTCGCCCGTTAATCAACAAAGGGATAAATCCCGGTTGATTTGAAGTTAACGCCACTAAATTATCTAGTCCTAAATCAATACTAGCTACCAAGTTAGTGTTGCTACAGGTGGACTCTGATTTATCATAAATTACCTCTACTACATAGGAATCACATTTCGGAACCAGTCTCACTTGGCAAATCAGCTCGGTATTGACTTGAGTTTTGAGCGAAAATTCAGTACCCGAAAGTTTAATGATTCCTTTCTTTAACTGCTTGCTACTAATTGCTTGAATCGTGTAGACAAGGAGGTTCCGCCCTTTGTTCTTATCTTTGTAGTTCGGCAGTTTGGGGCGACCTGTGAATTTAGATGGCTCAGTTTTGTAATTCTTAATCGCCTCAAAAAACGATTTCCAATTATTGTCTAGCACCATCAATATTTGCTGACTAACTTTGGCAGGTAAAGCCTTGTATGCTTCGTGAGACTTCATCAAACGGTTCATTTCGTTGTAATTGACATAGCCCCATCCATAAAGAAAGCTCTGACGAATGACGTAATTAGCGGCATTGTAGAGGTTCTTAGATTTAAAGGCTAGTTCGTCTATTTGGGCGAAACGGTGTTCCGTCGATTTAATGATGTGCCTCTCTGTTAGTTGCATTTGAGACTTCCATTCTTTAGGCTGTGCGTATTCCTTGTTCAACACTCACAACAATATAATACCATTATTGTTTATAATTGCTTATAAACTCAATGAAGTTTTACAAAA
Organism: Microcoleus sp. C2D2; assembly: GCF_036702495.1. Lineage (NCBI taxonomy): Bacteria > Bacillati > Cyanobacteriota > Cyanophyceae > Oscillatoriales > Microcoleaceae > Microcoleus > Microcoleus sp. C2D2. Next base: position 5,338 of record NZ_JAUBTO010000124.1, read on the forward strand.
CCAAAGAGAGGTCTTCTCTCCACCGTCCGTGCAGGATATCAAACTCCAGCCGAGCAGTTTAGGGGTGTTCAGTGGCCTTGTTCTGGTTAAGATTAATGTGTTGTAGGGTACAGTCGATCGTCCTCTGCATCTTCCACCGTCGTTTTCCACAAGTTTAAAAAAGTTGTCCTGCTAATGGATAGATTAAAAAATGGAAAGTTTTATCCCTGAAACCTCTGAAGACTGTCAGGGCCAGGTCTCCAAGCCAGACTTCTACAAAGATCTGCAAGGAACCACAGAATTACTGCTGACGATCGCCAACTCGATGCCGATACCCGTGATCGTCAGCAGTCTGGCTGACGGCACAATTCTTTATAGCAACGATTTATGCCGTGAGGCTTTCGGGTTCACAGCATTCAAGTCGATAGACGGCGAAAAAGCCGACCTGCTCTACCACAACCCCGCAGACCGCGAGGAACTGCTGTTGCGACTCGCTTACAACGGACACGTCCGCGAGACAGAAGTCCGCCTTAAAAAAGCTGACGGCACCCTGTTTTGGGCAAGTGTATCGATGCGGTATTTGACATTGCTGTCAGGAAAAGCTGTTCTGTCGGTATTCTCCGACATTACCGATCGCAAGCGAGCCGCCGCGCAAGAGCAGGAATTGCTCGCGTCAATCCACTTGCGTGCCCGCCAGCAAGCGGCCGTCGCTTACTTGGGGCAGCAGGCCCTGGCTGAAACAGATTTGTCCGCACTGATGGACAAAGCTGCGGTTTTAATTGCTCAAACGCTGGAGGTTGATTATTGTCAGTTGTTAGAACTGTTGCCCTCTGGCCATGCTTTTATGCTGCGAGCGGGGGTTGGCTGGCAGCCGGGCCTCGTCGGCAGCGCTACTGTTAGCGCTTCTGCCCGATCGCAAGCAGGTTACACATTGCTTGTGGGCGAACCGACGATCGTCGAAGATTTGCGCGTGGAAACGCGCTTTAGCGGGTTGCCGCTGCTGCACAACCACCGGGCTGTCAGCGGCGTCACTGTCATCATTCCCGGCAATCAGCGACTCTTGAGCAACTGGGGACAAGCAGAACCAGCGAACAGTTCCTCCTCGCCGGCCTGGGGCATTTTGGGGGTTCATACCAACCAAAGGCGAGTTTTCAGTCAAGATGATGTTTATTTTGTAGAAGCGATCGCCAACGTATTAGCTGCGGCGATCGAGCGCATTCTATCGCAAGAGCGTTTGCAGATGATGGAACGGGCGATCGAAAGTTGCAGCAACGGCATTGCCATCACCGACGCGACCGTTGCAGATAATCCGATTATTTATGTCAATCCCAGTTTTGAGCGGATCACTGGTTATAGCAGAGACGAGTTAATTGGGAAAAATTGCCGATTTTTGCAGGGCAGCGACACCGACACCGCCGCCGCCAAACAATTGCGAATTGCGATTGAAGAAGGCAGAGAATCTCAAGTTATCCTGCGCAACTTTAGAAAAGACGGCACGCCTTTTTGGCACGAACTGTCGATCGCTCCGGTTTACAACTCGCGGCGACACTTAACCCACTTTATTGGAGTGCAAACAGACATTACCGACCGCCAGCGATCGGAAGAAAAATTATTTTTAAATTCTCAAGCTTTAGCAGCTTTTAGCGCTAATCTCAAACACTTGCACCGGATTACAACTTATCATTATCAAAACTTTGAAGAGCTGGTAGACGATTATCTAACAGCCGGCTGTTTGATGTTTGGACTTTCTATGGGCATCATGGCTGAAGTTGAGGGGGAAACTTTTATTGTGCGGGCAGCCAAAACAGATTTAGGATACTTCGTGCGCGGCTTAGAATTGAAGCTCAGCGATACTTTATGCGCTGCGGTGATTAAACTAAAAAAAACAGTTGCGTATGCTCATATAGGAGCAAAAGATGAGATGCGCGAACATCCAGCTTATCAAATATGTAAGTCTGAATCTTACATCGGAACGCCGATCTTTATTAACAATAGAACTTACGGCACTTTGAGTTTTAGTTCGCCAGAAATCAAGAAAAAAGATTTTGAGTACCAGGAAATAGAAATCATAGAACTGATGGCTCAAAGCATCGGTAAAATTCTGGGGGTTCACCAAATGGAAGTCGAACGCCAGCAAGTTGAAAAAGAGCGCTGCGATTTGATAGTATCTCTCCAAGAAAGTGAAGAACGCTATCGCCGTTTAGTAGAACTATCTCCCGAAGCTATCGCCGTTCACAGTCAAGGGAGAATCGCCTACATCAATGCTGCCGGCGCTAAACTCCTCGGTGCGACTTCTCCAGAGGCGCTAATCGGCTTTCCGGTATTGAATTTCGTCCATCCAAACTATGTGGAAACAGCCAGAGATCGCATTCGGCTAGTGGAGAAAGAAAATCAGCCCATCGACCTGGCCGAACAAAAACTGATGCGGCTCGACGGACAAATAATAGACGTTGAAGTTGCCGGCATCCCCGCTACTTATCAAGGCTCGAGGGCCGCCCAGATTATTATCCGAGATGTCACCGAGCGCAAGCGAGTAGAACAGCAGCTGCTGCACGGCGCTTTTCACGATGCGCTGACAGGTTTGCCCAACCGCGTTTTGTTCCTCGACAGGCTAGGACAAGCCATCCGCCGATCCAATCAGTCCCCCGATTACAAATTTGGTTTACTTTTCCTAGATTTAGACCGCTTCAAAGTAGTTAATGATTCTTTAGGACACGTTTTAGGAGACAAACTCCTAGTCGCCCTCGCGGATCGGCTGCAAAGCTGCGTGCGGGTTTCTGATACCGTCGCCAGGCTGGGGGGAGACGAATTCACCATCCTGCTAGACCACATTCAGAGCCTCAGCGACGCCACTCTAGCAGCTAAAAAGATACAAAAAGAACTGACGAGACCGTTTAATATCGAAGGGCACGAAGTATTTACCACCGCTAGCATTGGCATTGTTTTCAGTCGAGGCGAAGCCACCGACACTGGCGAATCAAATCTGTACACTCACCCGGAAGAATTCCTACGCGATGCTGACATCGCTATGTACCGCGCTAAAGCTTTGGGCAAGGCCCGCCACGAGGTGTTTAATTTGGCGATGCACGACCAAACTATGTCGCTGTTGCAGTTAGAAACTGACCTGCGGTTGGCTATTTTGGGCAAGGAGGAATTAGGGGAGAGCAAGGATCAATGTTCGCACTTTATTGTCCACTACCAACCGATTGTTTCGATCGCCAGCGGTGCGATCGAAGGTTTTGAGGCTTTGGTGCGCTGGCAGCACCCGGTTCGGGGTCTAGTTCCGCCGTCTACTTTTATCCCTGTAGCTGAAGAAACAGGTTTGATCGTGCCTCTGGGAGCCTGGGTGTTGCGGGAAGCTTGTCGGCAATTGTGCCTTTGGCAAGAAATGTTAACGGAGTCCGAGGGAAGAAGTCCGATAGAAGTCGGAATCAGGAAGAATGAAGAAGGAACAGGGAAGAGGCCAATCGGCAATCTACGGGATTTAACTGATTTAACGGATACAGGGAATGAGGAACACGGAAGAAGGAACAGGGAAGAAAGAATCGGTAAAAAATTCCCAATTCCCAGTTCCCAATTCCCGCTAACCGATTTCCACTCCCCTGTTACTAATTCCCAATTACCGCTTACCAATACTTCGGCTGCGCTCAGTACAAGTTCCCAGTTACAAATTCCTAATTTTCAATTACCAATTATTGATGCTTCGCAATTAACAATGAGCGTCAATCTTTCTCCTAAACAGTTAGGTATGCCGAATTTAATCGAGCAAATCGATGAAATTTTAGCAGAAACTGGCTGCGCTCCGAGCTGTTTAAAATTGGAGATTACTGAAAGCGCGCTCGTGGAAAATGTGAAGAAAGCCAATATTGTGCTTGCCCAATTAAAAAATAGAAATATCCGATTGTCGATAGACGATTTTGGTACTGGTTATTCGTCTTTGAGTTACTTGCACCGCTTTCCGCTGGATACGCTGAAGATCGATCGATCTTTTGTGAGTCGCTTGGGGGCTGTCGAAAACGGTGACGGCGGGGGTCAGCCTTTGCAGATTGTGCGGGCGATCGTGACTTTGGCTCACAATTTGGGACTGAATGCGATCGCCGAAGGTGTGGAGACAGCCGAACAGTTAGCACAGCTTCGAGAACTAGACTGTGAATTAGCTCAGGGATATTGGTTTTCTAAACCTTTGGATAGGGATGCTATCACTGAAATGCTTACAAAAATCGATTGATTTATAAAAGTTTCATATTTTTTGAAGTTCCTCTGCGGGGGAACTTCAGTTTAAATGTAAAGAATTTGGTTTTCCATTTCGTCGGCTGTTGTGGTATTGAGGATTGAAACCAGCCTACCCACGATTTTCCCATACGGATGCCGGACTGCAATGATAATTCCGTAATGTTTTCCCTCCCGACTGAAATATTCTTGAGCAAGCGCTTCAAAATCATTTCGATTGTGGGTGAGAATAGCTGCTTTTTGGCTAATAGCATACTCCAACTGCTCGACATCTGTTTTTCCGAGTTGCCCTGCTTGTTTGGCAGTTGTTGCCTCAAAACCGCGAGAATGTAGCAAGCTAGCTACAAGCACATCGACATCTTCATCTAAATAGACATGAATAAAAATTTTACTCATCGATCTTTGACTCGCGGATCGATTAACTCATCTGGAATGCGGTTAAGTTCAATATACTTGTTAATTTCTGCTTGGCAATCTAGATAGTAGCTCAAGGCATCAAATACTTGCGCTAGGGTGAGGTGTGGCAAACGATGAGGAATCTCTTCTGGCGAAACTCCAATGCGCCACATCTCCACGATCGCCCGCACCGGAGTTCGAGTACCCTTGATAATCGGTTCACCACTCAGAATTTCATCATTCCTGACAATGTGACAGTGTTCTGTTGACTGAAGCATATTAGTTTGATTTCTCTATTTTGGAGAATCCATAAATATTTTAGCTCAATTAGTTCGCGCTCGCACGCTTCTACCTCAAAAACCCGGTTTCTGGCGATCGTCCTCAACCTAAAATGACGCAATTACGTTAATAAACCGGGTTTTTGCGTCCCCATGCCCGATGCCCGATGCCCATGCCCCATTAACAATTAGCTTTGAGTGGAATCTCGATCGCGAATTCTGCACCCTGTCCCGGCGAAGAAGTGCATTTCAGCGAGCCTTTGTGTCTGTCTGTAACAATTTGATAGCTAATTGACAAGCCCATCCCAGTACCTTTTCCCACAGGTTTAGTCGTAAAAAATGGGTCAAAAAGTCGATTGCAGACAGTCTCTGTCATTCCCAGGCCGTTGTCAGAAATCCGAATGAGCACCCGATCGGGAGCCAGCATTTCAGTTTTGATGGAAATTATACTAGGATTTTCCCGCAGTCGATCGGCCGAAAGCCGCGATCCTCTCTCTTCCAAAGCATCTAAAGCATTGCTCAAGATATTCATAAATACTTGATTTAACTGTCCGGCATAACATTCTACCAAAGGCAAATTGCCGTATTCTTTAATCACCTCAATTTCTGGATAATTGTGTTTGGCTTTGAGCCGGTGCTGCAAAATCATCAGGGTGCTATCAATGCCTTCGTGAATGTTGACTGCTTTCATTTCTGCTTCGTCCATGCGGGAGAAGGTGCGCAGAGATGCCACGATTAGCTGAATTCTGTCTGCACCGACTTTCATCGAGGAAAGCAGTTTCGGCAAGTCATCTATCAGAAAGTCGAGTTCAATAGCTTCTAGTTCCTCTTGAATTTCCGGGACAGGCTCCGGATAGTGGTTTTGGTAAAGTTCGAGCAGGTGTAGCAAGTCTTGAGTATAGTCGTTGGCGTGGGTCAGATTGCCGTAAATAAAGTTAACGGGGTTGTTGATTTCGTGGGCGACTCCTGCCACAAGTTGACCGAGAGATGACATTTTTTCGTTTTGAATTAACTGCGATTGAGCGCTGGTTAATTGCTGCAAGGTTTGCTCTAATTCAAGAGCTTTATTGCGAGTTTGGGCGTAAAGATCGGCTTGGTTGAGGGCGATCGCCAATTGAACTGTAATCGCTTGCAACAATTCTACTTCGCTGTCGCTCCAAGCCCGCACAGAACAGCAGGAGCAGCAGCTAACTGCACTTATTACCCCAGAAAGTGCCTGCATGGGGATGATTAATACAGATTGGTAGCCCATCGATCGAACGATTTGTTTCCAGACAGGATCTGCGACTGTTTCGACATCATCCACCCGCAGCATCTCCATCTGCAAGATTTTTTCTCCCAGAGTACCGAAGTCGGAAGGTGGATAGCTACCTGTTAAATCTGGAAGTTCCCGAAGGCGAGATTCTTTAATAATTTCCCAGAAAGGCTCCTCCCCGTCCTCGCGATACCAGGCAAAATTGCAACGATCGATCTGCAAGAAAGCGCGAATTTCCTTAACTGCGACTGTAAGGATGCTGTCGAAGTCGAGGGAATTGCGGATTTGAGCGGTGAGACTGTTGAGCAATTTTTCTCGATCGGCCTGCTGTCTGAGTCGGGCTTCCGATTGCCTCAAAGCAATTTCTCCCCGCTTGCGCTCAGTAATGTCTTCGGTAACTGCTAATAAATATTGGGGATTGCCTTCTCGATCGAGAATTACGGTTTTCTTCGTATGCAATATGCGAGTATCGCCTTCTCTTGTTTGAATCAGTTCTTCGGGAATGTCTATAATTTGCCCGCTAGCGAGCGCTTCCCGGTCTTTGGCGGTGAAAAAGTCGGCTTGTTCTCTGGGGAAAAAGTCCTGGTCGTTTTTGCCGATAACTTCTGCTGCACTGTAACCGAGCAACTGTTCGGCGCCTTGGTTCCACAGTACAAATCGCAACTCTTCTGCTTCTTTGCCAAATACTGCGATGGGTATGGTGTTGAGTACGGATTCCATAAAATTTTCGGTCTGTTGCAGTTCTGCTTCTGTCTGTTTGCGGTCGCTAATATCTCGGACGTTGGCAATGACGCTGAGATTGCCGTTGAGATGAATTCTGGACAAGGCAATTTCTGCATCAAAAGTTGAACCGTCGTTGGGACGCCTCGCTTTCCATTCCACGCGACCTGTTTCGCCGGCTAATACTCTTTCCCAAAGTTCTTCCATTTGTTCAAAGGGATTGTCGGCGCTTGAACAGTCGTTTTTAATTGATAATTTTGTTGCTTGTTCCTGGCTCACTCCGTACATTTCTAACATTCGATTATTGACATCGAGAATGTTGCCTTCTAAATCGTGAATGAAGATAGCATCGTAGACATTGTTAAATATGGTTCGCAGGTTTTGCTCGGAAACTTGCAGCGCTGCTTCTGCAAGTTTTCGATCGCCAATTTCTTGTTCTAACTGGGCGACTGCTTCGGACAGTTCGGCCGTGCGATCGCTCACTCTGTCTTCTAACTCGGCTGCTGCTTGCCGCAGCGCTGCTTCGGCGGCTTTGCGATCGGTAATGTCGATCGCCGTGCCGAACATTTTTACCACCTTGCCGTTGACATCGGTTTCAGCGCGGCCTAAGGCGTTGAGGTGCCGCAGCGTGCCGTCGGGACGGTAAAGGCGGAAGTCAAAATCCAAGGGGATGCCCGTGTCGAGTCCCCGCTGTACTTGAGTCTGCCACAATTCCAAATCTTCTGGATGGATCAGAGCGATTTGTTCGGCTAGGTTGGGCGCGCTTTCTCTCGGTTCGAGCCCGAAGATGCGGAAAAGTTCTTCCGACCAAGTGAGGGTTTTGGTGGCTGCGTCGAGTTCCCAATTGCCAACGTGGGCGAGTCTCTGGGCTTCTTGTAGCTGCCGCTGGCTGTTGGCGATGGCGGTTTCGGCAACTTTGCGATCGGTAATGTCGAACAATACGCCGCAAAATATGATTTCGCCGTTCTCGCTGTGGGTGGGCATCGAGTCGCCCTGCCACCAGCGAATCTCACCGTCGGGCTTGACTAACCGCCCTTCGTAGTGCCACAGGGAGAGGTTTTCTACGGCTTGGCAGACGGAGGCGATGTAGCTTTCCAAGTCTTCGGGGTGGACGCGGCAAATGAATGTATTCATGTCTCGCATCATTTCTGCTGCTGTGACGCCGCTGATATCTTCGATGCGATCGCTCATGTAGTCAATGCGCCAAACTCCGTCACGGTTGCAAAACTGGAACAAAGCTCCGGGCATGGTGGCTGCGATCGTCTGAAACTTGGCTTCGCTGGCCGTGAGGGCGGCAAAAGTCTGGCGCAGTTGGGCCGTGCGCGCTTCTACTCTGCGCTCTAGTTCTGCGTAGGCGTGTTGTAAGGCTGCTTCTGCTCGTTTGCGATCGGTAATGTCGGTGGCTGTACCGATGGTGCCGAGGACGTTTCCTGTTTCGTCGTACAGGGCGATCGCGTTGAACATCAAATGTTTCATGCTGCCGTCTTTGGCGATGTGGGTGCATTCGTACTGGAAAATTGATTCTCCGGCAAACAAGCGAGCGAAAACTTCTAAATCTTTCTGGCTTTGTTCTGGTGTCGCAAAGTCCGAGAACGGCCGACCGATCATTTCTTCTGGTTTGTAACCGTAGATGTACTTAACTGCTGGGTTGACGAAGGTGTAGCGCCCGATGGCATCGACCGACCAAATCATGTCTTGGGAGGTTTCTACCAGGCTGCGGTATTTGGTTTCGCTGGCTTTGACGGCTTCTTCTGCTTGTTTGCCTTCCGTCATGTCGCGGGAGACGCCGACTGTCATTACAACTTCGCCGTCTTGATTGCGGATGGGTGCTTTGACTGTGTTGAACACCCGCACTTCTCCGTCGTGCCGCGTCACCGGTTCTGCGGAAATTTGCAGAGTTTGTCCGGTTTCAAATACGAAGGCGTCATCTCTGATGTACTCGAGAGTATTGTCGGGATTGGCGAAAGGTGCGTCTACGATGTCTTGAAGTTCCTCTTGAGTCATGCCGTAATAGTCGCGGAATGCTTGATTTGCCCAGACGATTTTCGATTCGGGGCCTTTGACCAATACCATATCGGCGATCGAATCGAGAATTTGCTGATATTTTTGTTCGCTGTCGCGGAGTTTCTGCTGGGCGGATTCGATTTCTGCTATTTGCCTCTGGGTTTGCAAGTGCAGTTCGGCTTGGTAGATGGCAACTGCTAAATGGTCGCCTACTTGTCTGGCCAATTCGATTTCGTCTTCTTGCCAATCGCGGGGTTGGCCGCACTGGTGAATGCACAGCAATCCCCACAGGTGTTGTCCTTGCACCAGCGGTACGACTAAGTTGGCTCGGATTTGAAATCGCTTGAGGATTTTGAGGTGACAAGGGTCCAACCGGGCTTTGTAGATGTCGCTGACTGCTTGAACGTAACCTTTGGTGTAGTTGGCTGCCAATTGTGCCCCGAACCAGCAGTCGAGGATTCTTGCTCCCAAACATCGGCTGTATAAGGGAAGTACGTCTTCGGAAACGACTTCCCCCTCGTTCCATTCGGATTCGGGAAGAAAGCGGTATATGGCGACTCGATCGGCATTTAGGATTTGCCGGAGTTCCGTGGCTGTAATTTTGAATATTGTTTCTAAGTCTAGGGATTGGCGGATTTTGCCAATCACTCCCATCAGCGCTTGCAGCTTTTTGAAGCAGGCTTGAGACTGCGTTTCTTTTTCTAGGTTAGCTAGCTTCTGGCGCAGGTTGGTTAGTTCTTGATACAGGTATTGATTAAACATAATGCTCTTTCTCTCGTTATTTTGCGGTTTTGTATCGAGGTTGATGGCATCTCAATAGCGCTCTGCAAGTTGAGCGTGCTAAATCAAAAGGGCAAAGGACAAATTCTCCTACTTCTACTAGCACTTACCACCTACTCACGCTACATTTCCGTAGTTTTTATGAATTGGGAGGCGGAGCGAGCATCTTAATTCAGTATATTTACTGGCAAAGCGGGCGGTGATTTCCTACGGCATAAATTGTCACTTATTGAGAATTATACTAACCAAACTTACGCATCAACCCGGTTTGTTAACGTAATTAAGTCAGGGAAGCTGCGGAAGTGGAAACGAGAAACCCGGCTTCAGGGTGGGAATACGCGGAGCGTCCTGACTAATTTTGACATTTTTTGCGCTCGCCTGCGGTTGCAATTATCAGCCTTTTATTATTACCGCAAACTTGATGATAGTTTCTTTGCTGTAGCGAGCGAATATCCGGTTGGAAACGCCACTATTAATTTTTTTGATTTACCCGAGATCCTTTTCTATATTTCCAGTAATTCTTGATTTCTCTGTCCTACATTCTATTTTACACAGCCTTTGGATAAATCTGATTTTTTAGAAAATTTTCCTTGCCTTCCAATTGCTTTATGCTAGGGATTTTCTTTGTTAAACTTATTAACATCCACGGCAGCAGAGGTGATATCAGTTAAAAAAAAGAATGCAACTGTAGACCCCTAATCCAAACCTATAAACAATCACTCAGTCCCAATCTCAAATCTCAAATCTCAAATCTCAAATGGTATGAGTTTTAGGTTAAAGAGTTAAAGTAGTTGCAGGCTACGGTTAAATTGGCTCAACTCAAGGGGGATTCCTTACCCTTCCCGAAGGCAGGTGCGTTAGGGATACCTTCGCTTCACGAATAATTTTCGCCAGATTTTTGCATTTCCTGAGAACGTGTAATAATTTTTAGATGATATTAACTGTCAGGGTATCATTTTTTTGACTTAAATTAAGATATTTAAAGCTGGATTAATAGAAAGGGCAATCACCTGCCTTAAAGTTTGGGAAAAGTAATAATAAATTCCCTATAAGCTCGCGTTTCGCGTTCTACCTTTAAAGTGCCACTGTACAGTCCTGCAATAATATCGCCCGTCAGAGACAACTCCAAACCTGTTGCTTCTCCAGTCGGTTTAGTAGTAAAGAAAAGATGGAAGATATTCTCGGGAATTTATAGAAGAATTCTGATGCTGTTCTCGCGGCGAATTTCAACGGCTTTTACCAAATTATGCGTTTTTACCATAATTTTGGAAGTCAAACTTTCTGTTCGTGGCTCAATTCCTTGCTGGCAATTTTTCTGCTTTTGAAAGACAGCATAACCAGCACTATCAAGGATATTTATAAAAGCGCGGGCGATCTCAGAGAATGCTACTTCCGAAAGAGCGACCGCTCTTTCATACTCAGTATAAATCGTCACATTAAAGCTGCGGTCGAGCGATCGCCTGCTGTGATAGACCAACTGCACGGCTTCTTGTAGCCATAAGATAATGCTACTTCCGAGAGAGCGATCGCACTTTCATATTCAGTATAAATCGTTACATTAAAGCTGCGGTCGATCGCCTGCTGCGGCCTAACTGCACGGCTTCTTCTAGCAAAGCGTTAATATCCGTCAACTGCCGCTGGCCGGTGTCAGTCCGCGCGTACTGCATCATACTGTGAATAATATTTTTGGCTTTTTCGACGGGTTAATAGCTGCATTATTGTCTAGAATATCTATTAAAATATGCTTGATATAATTGAGAGTATCTGCATATAAATTTTAGAATTCTTCGTCAAATTATTCTAGTAGTTTTCCCCTCTATTCCACCGAGCTTTGAGCATAATTATTAACACACTTGAGAGGATTGCGGATTGCGCGAGCGACTCCAGCAGTTAAATATCCGAGAGATTCGTGATTGAAGTTTGGGCGGATTAGATATTCGTGTTTTAGTCGAGCAAGTGTTTTTACTGTTGGATATTGGGCTTCGCTCAGTTTGAAAATTATTGAATTGTTTTGGTTTAACTCTCCTCCTTGATAGATGACAGTTTTGACGCTTTCGTGCAAAGTATCTTGGATGTGATATTCAGAGAAAATCGGCATTGATTGTGCCTATAAATTAAATTGGTTAAATATATAGCAATCCTTGCAGGAGCCGTAAATTTTTTACCCCAGCCCAACCCACCCCGAACCCGCGGGGACGGAGTAAGAAATCCACAAATGATTTAGGATTGCTATAGATGCAAAATCGAGTAGGGTAGAGCGATTATAATAAAGTTAGTTTTTAGTAATACCATTTAAAAAAATGCAGATGTAAACAAGCTCCCAACCCTTGTGGAATCAGTCATTCCCTATTCTTTAATCTAAAATCTAAAATGGTATAATATCGTTTCCGGTTGCATGGGAATGATAAAGTCAAGGTCAATAATTCCACATTCCCCAACTCCCGACTCCCGACTCCCGACTCCCTATCATTCCGGTGTAACCGGAATTGATATAACGAGGAAGAGTCCTAATTAACCGAAACTCGGAAAACTTCAGTCCTGACTACAAACTGATAGCGGTTATTTTGCAGGACACGATGTATTTTATATTTATCAATTATGGCATCGTTTTTGGCAATTGTTTCTCCAAGTCAGGGCGAAGAATTATCGGGCAGTTTTTTGATTTTAGTCAACGGTTTATTGCCGCAATGATTCAATCGCACCATCGGGAATATGGATTTTTTTAAGTACGAAGTAGAAGAGACTGCGTTGACGGCCCAAAGGCAGAAACTAGAAGGCATTCTGGAGAAGGATTTTTGACCTAGTTCTAAGGCTGCAACGAAGTCTTTTCGTAAAAAAAACCGTTCAGGAGTATCTGAAAAAAAACGGCTACAAGCTTAACGAGAAGTTTTCAGTATCGCCCTCGCTTCCTCAATATTTTGGGCAACCAATTTGCCCGACTCGATAAAGGCTGCTCTTTCGGTATCGCTGAGTTCGAGTTCCACTACTTGTTCGACTCCCTGATATCCCAAGCGGCAGGGAACTCCTAAAAAGATATCTTGCACGCCGTATTCGCCGTGCAAATAAACGCAGCAAGGCAAGAGTCGCGACTGATTTAATAAAATAGATTCTACCATCAAACAGACAGAAGATGCGGGTGCAAAATAAGCACTACCAGTCTTCATCAATTCTACAATTTCTGCGCCGCCGTGGCGAGTCCGCTGTACGATTCGATCGATCGCCCCAGCATCCATAAGTTGACCGATGGGAATACCGTTGACAGTGGAATAGCGGGGCAAAGGAACCATCAAATCGCCGTGAGAACCGATGACTGTGGCACTGACTTCAGCAATTGAAACGCCCAATTCCATTGCAATAAAAGTTTGAAAGCGGGCGGAGTCGAGAATTCCCCCCATACCTATGACTCGGTGTTGTGGCAAATCAGCAGCTTCCCACGCTAAATAAGTCATGATATCTAGGGGATTTGTGACTGCGATTAAGATTGCTTCTGGAGAATGCTCGATCGCCTGTTTTACGGCTGCGGTGACAATTCCAGCATTGATTTTAATTAAATCTTCCCGACTGATACCGGGTTTGCGCGGGACTCCGGCGGCAATTACTATGATATTTGAGTTACCCGTATCTGTATAATCATTTGTACCGACAATTTGGCGATCGTGGCGTTCCACTCCCCTTGCTTCCATCAAATCCAAAGCAACGCCCTGCGGCCAACCCTCCACAATATCTAGCAATACTACATCTGCCAGATTTTTCTCGGCAATTCGCTGGGCTAAGGTGCTGCCGACTTTGCCTGCACCAATAATTGATACGCGGGTTGATGGAGAATTCATTCGATTTTAGATTTTAGATTTTAGATTTTAGATTTTAGATTTTAGCAATGAGCTTAATTGGGGGAAGGTGCGCGGTGCGCACCCTAGGCTACATTAAGAACAGTGATGTTTAGTTTTGGTGAGTTACTTAAAATCTTCGAGTTGGTCTACCCGCAGCCAAATATTGGGGGTGGGAACTTTGCCAAATTTGACGAAGGCATAGTCGCCGCGAACATCCATCACTTCGCCCTTTGTTTCAAATATATAGGAGGAAAAGCGCTGGTCGCTGGCTTTGGCTTCTAGACTGTTTTCCAATTTTTCGCGTACAGCGCGAACTATACTGCCTTTCTTGATTGCCATAACTTGCTTTGTTTAGTTTAAAAAACTATACAAATTTTAATCTAGATTTGCGTTCAAAGGACTTCTTCTTTCTTCTGACATCTGGCATCATTCTCGCTTAACAAGATTTCCGGCCTGTTCCACAATAGTTCAATATTCTTGTGGACTCGGTATCCCGCCCGCCCCTGACCGCCTTATTGACAATGGTGCAAGAGATCAGTTCTTTCTTCTTCCTTATTCCTTATTCCTTATTCCTTCTTCCTGACATCCGTTACATCCGTTACATCCGTTACATCCGAAGAAAGCGAATCCGTTGCCGAACTTCCTTCTTCCTTCTGCTTATTGCTGACACGCGGGGCAAAAATGAGTCGATCGCCCTGCTAATTTTATACGTTCGACGGTTGCGGAGCAAGTGCGGCAGGGTTGCCCGGCGCGATTGTACACCCAAGCGACGCCGCCGTAGTTGCCGTTGACACCTTGGACGTTGAGAAAATTGCTAAAAGTGGTGCCACCGGATTCGATCGCCTTCTGTAAAACTTGAATAATAGCTGTATGGATGCGCCCAATTTGCTCTGCGGTCAAATCCGCGCACAGAGTTGTGGGCATCACTCCCGACAAAAACAAAGTTTCGTCTGCGTAAATATTGCCCAAACCAGCTATCAGTGACTGGTCTAGCAAAGCTGTTTTTATGGGTCGCGCCCGCCGGTGCAGCTTGCGGGTCAAATATTCTGTTGTAAACTCGTCGGAAAACGGTTCGGGGCCTAAGAGTTTCAGACCGATGACTGTGCTGGAAACCTCGGTTTCTGCCGGCACGTACCACATTTGCCCGAAGGTGCGCTGGTCTACAAACCGCAGTTCTTGGTTTCCCTCAAAGAACAGCCGCACTCGCGCGTGTTTTTGCAGGGGTTCGGATCTGTTCACCCACAGCAGTTGTCCCGTCATCCGCAGGTGAACGCCCAACCAGCCGGCTTTTGAAGGCAAAAGGGAGGGGTAGAAAGAAGGCGTTCGGGAAGAGTTTGGAGTTTGGGCCAGAAATTCTCCCACTCTCCCCCTCTCCCACTCTCCCCCTCTCCCCCTCTCCCTTTCTCCTTCTGGGAATTGAGATAGTTCTGCCAGTAGATATTTGCCGCGTCTGTACCAGCGGGCGATCGACTTTCCTTTGAGTTGTGTCAAAAAATCGGTCGCAGAGATGGAGCGGGCGAGCGTGCTGTTTAACAACACGTCGCCGCCCAACATTTCTCGATCGAGGGTTGCTTGATTCAAACCCCGGCAAATAGTTTCAACTTCTGGCAGTTCTGGCACAATTAGCGCTGTTCTGTTCCTTGATTTGGCGAACCTTCGACGCTGCCGGGAACTTCGGCACCGGGTTTGCTGTCCGTCGAAGTTTTCGGCTGCTGGGGGGCTCCTCCGCTGCCAGTTTTCCGGGTTTTCTCGTCTACCGTGGTTTGTTTGCCGCCGGAAGCTACTGCTGTCGCTGTTTTCGCTTTTGCTTTGGGTGCTGACACTTCCACTAATTCGCTTTGGGCGAAGTTGTTGGTGTTGACGCCTGCATAATTTACGTTGTTAAAGCGAACGATAACTGGGTATTTAATGCCGCTTTGGTCTACCGTAGCAACGGTGCCCACTTCTTGATACCAGTAGGATTCTTTGCGGAGAATCCGGACTGTTGAACCGCGTTGAACCATGAGCTTTTTTTCCTTTGCGATGAATAAACGGATCAAGCCATTTTTTTTACTCTAGTCGATCGCGCGGCGCATTTAAAGTCTGCAACGGAATTATTGTTTTGGGCAGCGTTTTTTGGTCGCTGGCTTGTAAAGAAAAGTAAAGTTTTTTGTAGGCGATCGCTGGCGTTGAAAACTAAATAAACAGATATTATCCGTTAAATAAAAGCTTTGCGATCGGATCTATAAAAAAGTTTACAAATTGTTGTGGGGTGGCGAGTTTGTTGCGGGGGTGTGAGGAAGTTGTTGGGGCCGTTAGGTTGTTGCGGGGGCCGCCAGGGGTTTAAAACCCCTGTCTCATAACTAAAGTCGTCTAAAGACGACTGAATATACAATTGTATTTTTGGGGCGGGCTGATTGTATTTTGGGGCGGGCGAGACGCCCACCCCACAAGAAAATTTAGTTTTTGTGGAACAGGCATCTTGCCTGTTCTTAAGAGAAGATTGTATTTTGGGGCGGGCTGATTGTATTTTGGGGCGGGCTGATTGTATTTTGGGGCTGGCGAGACGCCCACCCCACAAGAAAATTTAGTGATTGTGGAACAGGCATCTTGCCTGTTCTTAAGAATCATTGTGGAACAGGCAAGATGTCTGTTCTTAAGAATCCTTGTGGAACAGGCATCTTGCCTGTTCCTAAGAATGGTGAAAGATGTGTGATTAATTAACCTTGTATCTAATTATATTGTCGCGCTAAAGTATTGCAAAGTGCAGGGAATATTTAAAGTATGTCGTTAGTTGATTTAGCTAATACTAAAGTTAGGGTAATTGGATGCAGTGCGGTGATGGCTGTTGCGCCAATGATTGCCAGCGCGATCGCCAATCCGGGAGTGGCAGCAGCATTGGGTGGGATGGCCAATCCAACCGTTGGGGGCATTTCGATTTTAGCAACGATCGCCGGCGGTATAGCGGCGAATATGGCGGCTAACGACTTGGGAAATCTGATCGCCGAAAAGTTGGCAAAAAATCCGAATATTCTTGACAATCACGATTTGATTAAGGCGGCGGGTGAGGCGATCGGCGATATTTTGAAAGATGTTGCGAAGTCAGATGAATTAATTGCGATCGCCGAAACCAAAAATTTGACCTATCCAGAACACGCTTTAAATCGATTAGCCCAGAAGACTCCTGAATATTGGCTGAACATTAACACAGAAGCAGCCGATTTGTCAAGGGGGTTAAATATTTCGGAAGACCAACTGACTCGGATTTTTTCGGCGGATGCTGCGGAGTTCGATCGAGTTACCGGATTGACACCAGAAGATTGGGCAAGATTCATCGGGGAATTCGCGGCCAGTGAGGGGAAATCCTTTGATGCAGAAATCGTGGACTTTGTGGCGCAAAGACTGTATGCAACTTTTCCGAAGGCGTACCGCAAAGTGCTGACACAAGATGCAGCCAAGGGAGGAGAAAAGTTTGCGGCGATGCTGTTGAATCTGCACCAAATTGCTTTGGCCGAACTCAAGGATTTGGGGCTGCAAAATGGGGAGATTCTGGGCAAGTTGGAGGCGGTGGCAACTCGGCAGCAGATTTGTCAAGTGATGGCGAAATTGGGATCAATAGAAATTGACATCCGATCTGATTTGGCGCAGATTCGGGCATTGCTGCAAAGATATATCGATCCTGCCGCGCCGAGTTTGCCGATTTCTCTCAAATCCGAGACGATTATTCAGGACAGAATTAAAGACTTTACGGGTCGCGGATTTGTGTTTGAAGCAATTAACGAGTTTCTGAAGACAAATCGGAAGGGCTATTTTGTTTTGGAGGCGGAACCTGGTGTTGGGAAAAGCGCGATTATGGCAGCCTGTGTGGAGATGCTGAAGCGACGCTGCGTTACTCATTTTAACTCGCAACCGGACGGGATTGTCAGCGCCAAAACTTTTTTGGAAAATGCTTGCATTCAGTTAATTAAAGGTTTTAATCTTGAAGATAAGTACCCGCGTCTGCCTGAAAATGCCCTGGAAAACGGCAACTTTCTCGGCAGGTTGCTGGGGGAAGTTACCGCTAAGTTGAGCAGCGGTAAAAAGTTGATTTTTGTGGTGGATGCGCTGGATGAAGTCGATTTGAAGTTACAAACTAGCGGCAGCAATGTTCTATATTTGCCCAACGATTTGCCGGATAACGTTTATTTTATTGTCTCCAAGCGGCCGGAATTTCTGCCAATGCCGACTGGAAACCGCAAAGTTTTTGATTTGATGGATTACAGCGCCGAAAGTTTGGCGGATGTCAAGGCTTATCTGGCAAAACGTACCGAGAAAAGCGAGTCTATTCAGAATTGGATTGACCGTCAAAGTGTGCAGCGGGAACAGTTTGTGACGGCGGTAGCCCAGAAAAGCGAAAATAAATTTATCTATCTCCGCTACATCCTCGATGAGATTGAAGGCGGTACTTACAATGATGTGAGTTTGAACGATTTACCAGCAGGCTTGCAGGAATATTATCAAAAACACTGGGCACAGATGATGGGCAGGGAAGACGATCCTCTGCTGGAATTGAAGGTTAGGATTATCTACTTTCTGTCGCAAGCAGAGGAACCAGTTTCTTGTCGCTGGTTGGCTAAATCTGCCTGCGAGATAAATGTTATAAAAATACAGCAGGTACTCGGAAAATGGAATTCGTTTTTGCGACAGGAGAAAGTAGGGAAGGAAACTCGATACACTATCTATCACAACAGTTTTCGGCAGTTTCTGGAAGCGGATGAAACTGTGCAGTCGGCGGGTATAACACTGGAAGATATTAACGATGATATTAGCGATAACTCTACAGGAGGAGCGCCGCTATGAGCGATTTAGGTGTGTGGTTGGCGCAGCAGTATCAGGAAGATCGAGATTTGCTGGTGAAATACCAACCCAAGAGATTTGCGAAACGGGGGAAGGTTGACCGTTATTGTGCTTGGTTGATGGATTTCGGTTTCATTGAGGCGAAACTGGAATTGTTGGGGGTACAAGCGCTAATTGAGGATTACGATTTGGCGATAAATTCTTATGTGTTGCTGTCTGAGGAGCAAAGTCAAACTCTGAGATTGATTCAAGGGGCAATTCGCAAGTCGGCGCACGTTTTGGAGAAGGATAAAACGCAGCTTGCAGGGCATTTGTGGAGTCGGTTGGTGGATTTTGAAACACCTGAAATTCAGGGGGTCGTGAAACAAGCTAAGCAGTCGAGAAATATTCCCTGCCTGTGGCCTTTGAAGCCTAATCTGGAAAGGGCAAATGAGGGTGCGCTGCGGACACTTGCCGGTCATAGTTGGGGGGTAAATGCAGTGGATCTCGCACCCGACGGTAAAACAGCGATTTCCGCATCTTCGGATTCTACCCTGAAAATCTGGGACACCGAGACAGGCCGGGAACTGAAAACTCTCACGGGTCATAGTGACTCGGTAACAGCAGTGGCTCTCGCACCCGACGGTAAAACAGCGATTTCCGCTTCCGAGGATAGAACCCTGAAAATCTGGGACACCGAGACAGGCTCTGAACTGAAAACTCTCACGGGTCATAGTAACAGGGTAACAGCAGTGGCTCTCGCACCCGACGGTAAAACAGCGATTTCCGCTTCCGATGATGAAACGCTGAAAATCTGGGATACCGAGACAGGCCGGGAACTGAAAACTCTCACGGGTCATAGTAACAGGGTAAAAGCAGTGGATCTCGCACCCGACGGTAAAACAGCGATTTCCGCTTCATGGGATGACACGCTGAAAATCTGGGACACCGAGACAGGCTCTGAACTGAAAACTCTCACGGGTCATAGTTCCGGGGTAAATGCAGTGGCTCTCGCACCCGACGGTAAAACAGCGATTTCCGCTTCCTCGGATAGAACCCTGAAAATCTGGGACACCGAGACAGGCTCTGAACTGAAAACTCTCACGGGTCATAGTTCCGGGGTATTTGCAGTGGCGATCGCACCCGACGGTAAAATAGCGATTTCCGCTTCATACGATGAAACCCTGAAAATCTGGGATTTGCTCACAGGTAAAGAGGTTGCTAGTTTCAGCGGAGAAGGTAAGTTTTATTGCTGTGCTTTTGCGCCTGATGGAGTGACTGTTGTAGCGGGGGATGGTTTGGGCCGGGTGCATTTCCTGCGTTTGGAGGGAATGGGGGATTTGGGCGATGCTGCTGGGCTAAATAATCCCGTTTCTTTGTTGTACAGTGGTTTAGCGCTGGCAAAACAAGGGCAGCATGAAGCCGCCCTAGCAAAATTAGCTGAAGTTGCAGAAATAAGACCGGATGCGCTAAGTGTTTGTTTGTTGGAACAAGGTAAGGTTTTATGTGAATTGGAGCGCTATGCAGAAGCTGTTGCCACTCTCGACAAAGCAAAAGAAATAGCAGGCAAAGACCGCGATTTTTGGTTTTGCCGAGGCTTTGCACTGAGCAAGTGCGACAGTCAAGAAGCTGCGCGAGAAAGCTGGGATTTTGCGATTAACATTCAGCCCGCTGACTGCGATTTTTGGTTTGAAAAAGCGCAAGCACTATTCGAGTTGGAACGCTACGAGCAAACTATTTTATGTCTGGATTTAGCGATTAACATTGAACCCAATCAAGCCTATTTATGGTATTGGCGCGGCCTGGCGCTGCAAAAAAACGGACGCGCTGAGGAGGCAATCTCCAGCTACGATCGCGCTTTAGAATTGCAGCCTGATGATGCTGATATCTTGGATTGTAGAGCTTGGGCTTTACTAACATTAGGTCGTCATGAGGAGGCAATGGCTAATTGGGATAAAGCTTTACAAATAGATCCAAATTGTACAGTTGCTTATTATATTAAAGCTTGCTGTTTTGCATTGCAGAATCAGATTGAGTTAGCGCTGGAAAATTTGCAGCGCGCGATTGAGTTGGAACCGGAAACATATCGAGAATGGGCAAAAACTGATACCGATTTAGATGGGATTCGCGGCGATGTCAGGTTTCAGGAGTTGTTGGGCAATGGAGTTACCGAAAATTAGGACACGGCAGTGCCCAGTATCAATTTAAGGTCAAACGTACTCAGAGATTGCTGTTTACCGCTGAGGCCAGATCCCCCCTAGCCCCCCTTAAAAAGGGGGGGACAAGAAGCGCTCAAAGTCCCCCTTCAACCAGGGGGGGACAAGAATCTTTTCAAAGTCCCCCTTCTTAAGGGGGATTTAGGGGGATCGGGCAAGAGGCGATCGACGACAGATACAAAAAATGTATCCGCTCAATAAATCGGGGTAACAGCAAAAAAAGAAGGTTCACAATCTAGGCACAGCATGGTAGAATATG
>NZ_JAUBTO010000125.1:0-25967 GCF_036702495.1 Microcoleus sp. C2D2
GCTGGCCGTGTAAATCCTCCCCTGGCGATCGCTGGGGGACTCTTATCTAAGGAGATTGTAATGCAAATTAGAGTTGGAAAAACAAATGGCGCTGCACACGTTGCCCGCGAATTTGGATATTCGCCCAGTGACTACGGCAACTTGACCCCCGAGATTGTGCATGACGCCGCGCGCATGGCAAAAATCTCGGAACTCCAGAAACAATTGGCGACCGCGATGAATCGTCATGTCGCTAAAATCCGAGCCAATAAAGTTGAAATCGAACGCTTGACGCTTGAGGCGCTCGAAGGCGGATTGACTGATAAAGCGCAAATTGACAAGTATGTCGCCAAGGCAATTGTAGCGGGTGCGAAACACGACAAACACATTGCAACCCTTAACCATGAATTGCAGCAACAATTGAATTTGGTAAAAGTCGAGGGAGCTTCAGACATCACCCTTGCAAACGCCAATTTTCGCCAGCGCTTACTACTGATAAAAGCGAACCACCAGGCAAAAGGGCAGATTCAAAAAAACAGTTTTGCTCAAAGCCTCAAGGCAATTCAAGCAAGTCCCCAGCAAGCCATCGCTCAGCAGCAGAAGCGGGCGAACTTTAACGCCTACATTAACGCTTATGACTTCGATCCAATACCCGCCACAACAGGCAATTCTGGGAGCAACAGTCCGATGGCGAACACTGGCAAAGGCTTTTTAGGCGGACTGTTTGACTTCTTCACTGGCAAAAACTAGCACACACTCGCAGCGGGTCAAAACGGCCCGCTATTTTTTTATGTATCAAGATTTTGACGCTTCAGAATTCGACTATCTCAACTCAACAACTCCCCAACAGTTTGAACAACAAACCAAAACCCAAACACCCGAAGTGACCAACATCGAGCGATTCTGGAACCTCACCGGGAACTGGGGAGAATTCGGCTCCTACTTTGGCGCTGGCTTATCTGCGAGCCTTATCGTGCGGGCAATTCCGGCGCTCATCCCGGCTGCTGTGATTTTGATTCCGGCTGCTGGTTTGGGGCTTGCTTTGTACAGTTTGAGCGCAGAAGGGGCTGGCAAAGTTCGATCGCAATTGATACTACTGGCGATCGGGACTGCCTTGTTATCCGCAAATTGGGATGCTTGGCTGGCGTGGGTTGTGGCTAATTCTCAGTTGCTGATTTTCAGTTTTGCATTAATCGTAATTACCGTTTGTTTTGTAGTCGTGCAAGTGTGGAGTAAGTTGAATGCTAGCAAATAGGAATCAGCCGATTGTTGCGGGTATTTTAGGTGCAAGTATTGTGGGAATCGTTGTCGCTACAGCCTTGCCCTTTAACGATCGCATTGAATACAGAATCGGCAATAGGATAGAATTTCAGCCAGCTTGGCTCGTGCCTCCTAAAGCAGAATTTAGAAGCATTGAGCGCGGGTATGGTGGAATTAAAATCCTACTTAGCTTATTAGCTACTGGTGGCATGGTGGCAGTAATGCTGATAGCGAGAAAAGAGGGGGAACAGGAACCAATTAGGCAGAGAATCAAACAATATAAAAATCAAGCGTTTGAGTTTGGTTTTGCTGCGGAATCTGCTTATGAAATGGCACAAACTCAACAACGCTATAAGAAGCTTTTAGAAGCTGATGAAGTGGCAATCGAAGGCGAAATCGAGCAAGCTTACCTTGAGTCGATGGGTATCACTCAGCAACAGCAGCCACAGCTAACCGGGACAACAACTCTTGACAGTGTGGCTAATCCCGGCGACAAAGTTGAATCATCGACAGCGGCGGCGATCGAACCGGAAGCCGATCAAACAATCGGCCCAAAAATGCCCGTCCTCACCAATTACCCAAGCGTACTAATCTATGGCGCACCAGGAAGCGGCAAAACAACTTTCTCAGAACAGGAAGTCAAGCGACGGTTAGAGGCAGGACACAAGGTAATTGTGTGTGACCCTCATGCTGCGTATGGTGCATGGCAGGGCTGCGAGGTAGTCGGCGGCGGGATGAATTACGCGGCGATCGACGCCAAGCTCGAATGGTTTGCTCTTGAAGTTCGGCGACGCTACAAAATCATTGAATCCCAGCCTAACCCGACCTTTCAACCCTTAACCCTTGTATGTGATGAATTCACTAATTGGGCGGGTCGATGCAGTGCAGCAGGGGAGTTTTTTCAAAGTGCTTTATCCGACATCCGCAAAGCGAAAATGTTCGGGTTAATTGTCAGTCACACTCGCACAATGGCGGGTTTGGCAAACGCTGCGGGCATGGCAAAACTGAGGGATGAAGCCTTACTAGAAATTGAATTGCTCGGTCAACAATGCCCTAAAACTGGTAATGCTGTACCTCGATATGAAGCAGTTGTTAAGTTGCCCGGTATGCCTTTGAACAAACGATTCATCCTGCAAGTTCCCACACTTTCTGACCCGAACAACCACCAACCAACTCCAGCCGATAGCGCCTATTTGAACCCTATTCCCCGTCAACAAAACAGCTTTCCGAGCAATTCGATTTCTTCTTCCGAAGAATCGGCAGGAACAGTCGGGAAGCTTCCAGAACGGGACGCAGAAAACGGCGGAACCCTTGCCGGAACAAGGGCGGAACGCTTGGAAGCTCTTTTGGCGGACGTGCTGGCGTCCGCTTCCCAGCCTGTCTTTTCGGCTGATTTTCCGCTTCTGGAACATTCCGATCGGGTGCAATTAGCAAAGCTAGTAATTGCTCAAAACTTAGGCAAGGAAAAGACAATCTGGTTGTTGTGGGGTGTACGTCCAGGGGGAAGGAATCACAATCTTTATACTGAAGCGCGGGCGATGCTCGATCGACTGATCAATGGGGAGGGAGGCAATGACTAATGCCTTCTTAATCTCAGTACACCCGCGCTGGGCTTCTGCCTTTTTCCTTAGCCACAAGCCTGCATGCGATCGAACTGAGAAAAGGCAGCTTTGGGGCATCTCTAAAAACGGGCGATAGCATTGTAATTTATGCCACAATGCCCACTACTGAAATAATAGGAATAGTGCAGTTTGTGAAGCGTGAATTACTGCCTATTGAGCAACTCTGGGAGGAATCTGAGCAAGGCAAACTGGCAAAGGTATCGCGGGCTCAATTTGATGCTTACTACGCCAATCAGGAATCGGGTATTGGGGTCTGGGTTGGTGGGGCCGAACTCTTGCTTTCGTCTGATCGCACGCGGGCCGACAACGCCCGAACTGGGGCTACCGCTGGCAGCCACCGCAGCAGATTCAGCAATTAACCGACGATCAGATGGCAGCACTGAACATCGCACACGCTCACATCACCCACCAACTAAACCGAGCGCTACGTTGTTAAGGATGATTTGACGGCGTGGCGCTACCAGTAACTGATAACGCTACAGCGGTACTCATGGGGCAAAAGGATGAAAGCCAATTGCCAATTACCAATTACCCTTCATTAAAAAGCCCTCCGACATTGTGCCGGGGGGTTTTTGTTTGGGGCGATCGGACGATCCGATCACTCCCTAAGATTTTTTTGCATTTTTCAAAAGTTCCTCGGCATCCGTTTTTGTCGGTTCCCATTGAGGTTTTTTGAACTTAAGCTTTACCCAACCTTTCAGCCAATTTAGGTAAATGAGCGGTTCTACTAATTCGCAATCAGAGGTTTGATTCTCTTCAGCTTCATCCAGTCGTTTTTGCAGGTCGGAGAGTTGGGCCTCGACTTGCGGGCGATCGGCCCGCTCCGTCTCAAGTTGCGATCGCAATCCCCTCAGTTCAGTCTCAAGATCGTCATTCTCCCCTTGTAATTGACTAAAAATTTCCTCCCATCGCTCGTTCCCCTCCTTAGCCTCTGCCAGTTCCCGCCTGAGTGACTCATCGCCACCACCATCACTCAGGCGCTCAACTTTTCCAGCCGTTCCTCAATGGCTGCGAACTTCTCTGCAAGCACTAGCTCTGCCGCGCGCTTGGCAATTTCTGTAATACGTTGTTCTGAACTGTCTGACAACTTTTGTCTTACGTCAGACGGATGTTGTCTGACTTCTGTGGGTGCGGGTAAGACAACAGAGCCATTAGATAGCGCCTCGATGCCGGCCCGCATAATGTCGATTAAAGTCTTAGAGCGATCGCACCCGTGTTTAGTATTAGCCGCCGGATAACGCTCTTTCCCTAGATTGTCGATCGCCTCCAACACTTCCATAGGACAGCGAAAAGTTAACGATGTTGACGCCATTGTCTTACCTCGGTCATATATGTATGACGCCATTGTATAACAGCCGGAGCCGTTTGTATGACGTATAAGCAAAATCTGTTATACGCTTGTTTGTCATACACCCCCCTTATGTCTAACAAGTTCGTCTTACAAACGCCGGACTCTTGTCTTACTTAAGGGCGATTAAGTAAGACATAGTGGTAAGACAAACCCAGACGCCACACACTACACCGAACGAGCGAAAAATGAATAACCTCGACCCACCCTGATAGAAACCGCGCTGCTGCGCTCCGCAAATCACTCATGCTAAGAGTGTAAGACGCATAACTTCACATAGTCTTACACTTGGCAAGAGATTTGTCTTATTTATGTCTGACAATTTTGTCTTACTAAATTTAGAAAAATATCATACAAAACGTATAACTTCACACAGTCTTACACTTGGCAAGAGATTTGTCTTATTTATGTCTAACAATTATGTCTTACTAGATTTAGAAAGATATCATACAAACTGTCATGGTGTAAGACATACAGGTAAGACAAAGCACCAGGCTTACCAAGAAACTAATGCTGTCGCGAGTCCAGGTCAAACGTATAAAATTGGATATCCCAGCCTGCAACTTTAATCGCAACGAACTAGAAATTGCAGGGACGCTCGCGTACAGCGAGCGGCGGTTTCTGCTCTCCCAGGCGTGAAGAGAGCTCTCTGGGCGACGGATTCCGAGTAGTGAGCGGCGTGAGTCCAATATCACGCTGCAGTTCTGGCACGGTGGCTCAATCGCCCAGACCGGCGAACACA
Organism: Microcoleus sp. C2D2; assembly: GCF_036702495.1. Taxonomy (NCBI): domain Bacteria; kingdom Bacillati; phylum Cyanobacteriota; class Cyanophyceae; order Oscillatoriales; family Microcoleaceae; genus Microcoleus; species Microcoleus sp. C2D2. The sequence continues at coordinate 4,952 of NZ_JAUBTO010000125.1, forward strand.
TCCCGGCGCGAGTTCTGGAATCGGAAAATGAAGCGACAGATGCAGGCCAAACTTGGGAAACTAAAACTCATAGCCACTTAAACACCACAGCCCCGCCCAAAATGGACGGGGCGCATTTTTCCCCAAAAGCCATCGTAAACTGAGAAACCCCCGCTCCTAACGATGAGCGGGTTTTGTGTCGGTGCCAGCTTCCCACCGATTCACTCTCTAATCAAGGAGTGAAGGCAAGTGAAGTGTCGGTGTCCCGACCGTTGTAGAACTGCATAAAGAAAGCTCCTCGCCCGCCTTGTGAACAACATAAGCTAACAGTTATGTTGTAACGACCGGGGAGAACACTCAAGGTATGATCGGGAAACCTTAAACAGGCGTACTTGATGGGAGCGCTTCCCCCCAATGAAACCAATGTAGTATTAGCCACTGATGCCGTCGCTCAGTTGGTCGAGATGTGGCTGTTTGGGCGATCGCCTCGCACTATTGATGTCTACCGCCGTTATACTCATCGCTTTTTGAGTTACGTTAATAAGCCGCTCCACTTGGTCACTTTGGCAGATATGCAGGGGTGGCAGAAGACTCTTGAGGGGATGGCTCCTAATAGCCAGCGGATTGCGATCGCAGCGGTCAAATCCTTCCTAAAGTTTGCACAGAACACTGGGGTATTAGAGGTCAATCTCGGTGTGTTGATGCGAGCGCCCAAGGGGAAAGATGCGCTGACGGAGCGGATTTTGACGGAGCAAGAAGTGGCGGCGCTGATTGCTTGTGAGACTGACCTGCGTAACCTTCTAATCCTGCGCCTTCTCTATATAGCTGGCCTACGAGTCAGCGAACTTTGCACACTCAAGTGGTCTGACACGGTGTCCAGAGGAGAAACGGGACAGATTACGGTGTTTGGCAAAGGGGAAAAGACCCGCACTATTCTATTACCAGCGACGCTTTGGAAACAACTACAACAGCTGAGAGGAGATGTCAGTATCAATGACCCAGTGTTTCGCTCCAAAAATGGTAGACCCCTCGACCGCATCAGAGTTTTCCGGATTGTCAAGGCAGCGGCTTCTAGGGCTGGGATTCAGGGAAATGTTAGCCCTCACTGGCTCAGACACGCCCACGCTTCCCATAGTCTTGATCGCGGCTCTCCGCTACATCTGACTCAGCGCACCTTGGGACACTCCCGGATTGGAACGACCGAGCGCTACCTTCACGTTCGACCCAATGACAGTTCTGCTATGTATTTGCCTGAGTAAGAGGGCAAGCCTGACTCTGCCAAACCCCGCAACTTTCTGAGTGGCTCTGAAATAAATGCAGCGGTCATCGGTTGTGGCGTAACTGCTAGTTGCTATCCGTTTATAGAAACGGTTAAAGTCTTGGTGTTGAGTACGTCGGTTGTGGGGTGCAGGGGTCACTGATCGTGATCGGTACTCAACTGACGCCGAAAAATTAATGCAGCGGTCATCGGTTGCGGCGTAACTGCTAAGTTGTTGGTCTAAATGAGTTTGATGTCCTTTGAACTCGTCCCGCTGTTTCCCGCCCGATTGGTTGCGCCTTGTAAACTGGTTTACAAGCTTAAGGCTTGTGACTGATAGGTTTGATGTGTTACTGCGTAGGCAGGGTTGCAGTGTAGGTTAAGCGGACATACGGGTATATACAGCTCTAGGACTTATCCCCACTATAGCTTTCTACCGTTTCCATAAATGGCTGATGTGTCTATTTACCCATTTCCATAAACGGGTTAAGGTTTTGACCAACCATTTTTATAAAAAAAGACTAAACTGCTTAAATTATTTCCTCAAATTATTTATTTTTTTTCCAAAATTAAATAATTTGACTCAAAAAGGCTGTTGATTTGAACAAAAACGAAGACATAACTGTAAGGTTTATATCCATAATCTAGTGATAAAACCCTTGAAACAATAGAGCAAATACCAGAACATGGTAATCGGATCAAGGAATTAGACCTCTTGCAAAAAAAATCTATGTTGTAATTAAAGGCTTTGAGTTTTAGACCTGAGAGCTAACTCATAATTGTCAAGTGCTGATATAACCTGCAATCTGCTCCACTTAAGCCAAACTTTTAATTATAGCATAAAATTATTTTGCAAGAGGTCTATTGAAATTTGAATTATCCAATTAGGAGAATTTTATGCCACACGAAGATATCATTCGCGCTTGGAAGGATGAAGAGTATCGGAACAGCCTGAGTGAGGAGCAACGGGCACAACTGCCTGAAAACCCAGCTGGGATTGTTGAACTGGCAGATGAAGAGATGGAAGTTATGGCTGGTGGAAAAGGCGGTAGCGGCACTAGTGGTCCAAAGGGTTGCAATACAAATCGCTGGCCTTGTATTGGAACTGTGGTAGTTAGTGGTAATTGTAATGGACCAACCAAGCCTATTACCTAAACAAACAGCTAACGGGGAGTTGTGCTGACAAGCTTATCTTGCTGAACTGTTATAGCTGCCTGTTTAGCACTACCACTTATTCAGCACACTTTTGAACGCTAAGTCCGCCCAAAGAGGAGTCAAAGTGACTCCTCTTCCTCCCGGTTGCTTGTGCAATATAAACAACTATTACCCTTATTACTAGGAGTTTAAATTCGTGAAGCAAACATACTTTCAAAGTACTGACTGGTATCGTGGGATTACTTTAACAGAAAGAATTGCATCGCTTTCCGACGTTCTCAATCAGTTGTCAATAGGTGAAATCAATGCTGTCTTGGCTCAACGTCGAATGCAGCAATGGCAATCTCAATCGCCCTTTAACAGTGATTCTTACTTTGCCCAACGGTTAGCAACAGACGGCATTACTAAGGCTGAACTTCTTCGTCTCCTAGGTGAACCAATTGAATCAGTAAAGGCTCGTTTCTCTAAGCCGCCTGCATGGTTAATAGAATTTGAACAGGCATTTTCCCCTTCTGAACCTACCAATATCCTGAGAGATACAGACTCAAAATTAGAACCAGAACAATCAAGCTACGGCTTTTTGTATGCTATTGAACCGCTACTAAGCCAAGCTTTAGAAAAACTGCACCTGGAAGTACAGGCATTAATTCAGCCGCAATCAAATCTGCCCTTTGACCCTAACACAGTTGGAGCCATATTATTTGCTAATTTACCAGAGCGGCTGCTTGAGATATTGAGCCGCACAATGGTATTGGAACTTAATGTTGCTCGCTTACAGGGATTACTAACAAATGACACCCCATCAGAGCGTTTTTGGAGTTTTGTCAAGCGTCTGCGACAGCGCGATGTAGCCCTTAGCTTATTCCAAGAGTATCCTGTATTAGCTCGTCAGATAACAATTTGCATTGAGCATTGGCTGAAAGTTAGTATTGAATTTATTAAACATTTATATACTAATTGGGATGATATTTGTACCACATTCAGTACAGATATTTATCCTGGTTATCTGGTAGCTTTGTTTGGTGATGTGGGGGACAGTCACCGAGGAGGGCGCTCAGTAATGATTGCTCAATTTGAATCTGGATTAAAAGTGGTATATAAACCAAAAAACTTGAGTGTTGACGTGCATTTTCAACACTTACTCACTTGGCTAAATGAACGTGGTAATCATCCCCCCTTCCAAACTTTAAAAGTCCTAAATTGTGGAACCTATGGATGGGTTGAATTCGTGGAGGCTCAAAGCTGTACTAGCAGAGAAGAACTAGAGCGCTTCTATGAACGACAAGGAGCATACTTAGCACTGCTGTATGCCTTAGAAGCTAATGATTTTCACTGTGAAAATCTGATAGCGTCAGGTGAACATCCTATTTTGATCGATCTTGAAACGCTTTTCCATCCTTATAGAGTTGAAATAGACAGAAAACAATCAGAAATGCAGGCAATTAGTAAAATAGATTACTCAGTTTTAAGAGTTGGTTTGCTGCCCCAAAAAGCTTGGGAAAATGATGAATCTGAAGGCGTGGATTTGAGTGGTTTAGTAGCCTTGCCTGGACAAGTCACCCCCCAAGGTGTTCTCACTTGGGAAGCAACAGAAACCGATGAAATGCGGCTAACGCGCAAGCGGGTAGAAATGTCCGTAGGACAAAACCGCCCTACCCTAAATGGCAATGAAGTGAATGTCCTAGACTATACTGAATCGATCATTACTGGGTTTACTGCAATTTATCAGTTATTACTGAAACACCGAGATGAACTCCTGTCACCTGATGGTCCTCTGGCTTGTTTTTGTAACGATGAAGTGCGCGTAGTCCTGCGTCCCACGCAGACCTATGTCATGATGCTGTCGGAAAGTTTTCATCCTGATTTACTACGCAATGCCCTAGATCGTGACAGATTTTTTGACCGTCTTTGGCTTGAAGTCAAACATCGCCCGGAACTGGAGAAAGTAATTTCTGCCGAACAGAAAGATTTGTGGCAAAATGACATTCCCATCTTCACAACTCGTCCCAATTCCTGTGATTTATGGACAAGTACAAATGAGCATATTGCCAATTTTTTGGCTAAATCAGGATTTGCCCTCGTTCAACAGCGACTACAACAACTAGGTGAACAGGATATGAAGCGGCAGATTTGGTTTATCCGTGCTTCCCTAGCAACCCTCGTAATGGGGTTGGAGCAACCTACGCAATGGTTAAACTATCGTTTTACTGAACTAAAACCAATTTCCCCTCACCAAGAGACATTGTCTGAGCGACTTCTGGCAAATGCCCGTGCTGTGGGCGATCATCTGGAAGCACTAGCACTTCGTGGAGAAAATGATGCTACTTGGCTCGGTTTAAACCTTGTCAGTGAGCGTCAGTGGTCTGTTCTCCCCTTAGATGCCGATCTCTATGATGGCATTTCAGGGGTGGTGTTGTTCCTGGCATATTTGGGAGCAATTACCCAAGAGAATCGCTACACTGCTCTGGCAGAAGCGGCATTGAGAACGGTACAACGTCAGGCAAAGCAGAGTCAATCATACACTAAGTTGGTTGGTGGCTTTAATGGTTTCGGAGGGATAATCTACACCCTGACGCATTTAAGTGTCCTTTGGGATAAACCAGCTTTACTGTCTGAAGCTGAGGAGTTAGTTGAACTTCTACCATCTCTAATTGCTGAGGATGAACACTTAGACATCATCGCGGGTGCAGCTGGCTGCATTGGCAGTTTAATCAGCCTGTATCGCTGTAAACCTTCCAAAAGTACCCTTGCTGCTGCCATACAATGTGGCGATCGCCTCATTGCTCAAGCTAAACCAATGAAGCAAGGTATAGGTTGGGTGCTAAAGGATATAGGGACAAAACCGTTAAGTGGATTCTCTCACGGTGCTGCTGGTATGGCATGGGCGCTATTAGAACTTTCTGCATTAACAGGTGAGAAGCGTTTTTACCAAACTGCACTCAATGCCATTACCTATGAGCGTAGTCTCTTCTATCCTGAATTGGGTAATTGGCTTGACCTTCGGGAAGATAAAACTTTAGGTTATGGAGCGAATCAAGACCAGCATCACTGTATGACGGCGTGGTGTCATGGCGCACCAGGAATTGGGTTAGGCCGGTTGCGATCGCTCCCTTACCTTGATAATTTGACAATCCATGGTGAGATTAGCACAGCTATCAAAACTACATTAGAGCAGGGGTTTGGGTTCAACCACTCACTGTGTCACGGCGAGTTGGGAAACCTGGAATTACTCCTGCAAGCTAGTCTCACTCTCAATGATTCCCAGTGTCAAACTCAAGTAAACCGCCTTACTGCCATCATCCTCGAAAGCATTGAGCAACATGGCTGGATCTGTGGAGTGCCATTAGGAGTTGAGACACCTGGACTGATGACCGGTCTTGCAGGTATAGGCTATGGACTGCTGCGTTTGGCAGAACCACAGCGCGTTCCCTCAGTGCTGGTGTTGGAGCCACCGCCGCACAGCCCTGTAGTGCAAGCTATCCCGTGCGGAATGGTTTCTTAAATAGTCCGACGTTTTGATGGCTCAGTAGTGTGGGTATTGCTCACCTTATACCATTTACATTACATTTTTGTGCAGGAAAAGATGTTTTTTGAATCTGATAAGTTTAAATTTGTTTCAGTTTTAGAATCCAACTCGTTGCTGATTAGACAAGAGTTAGAACAACTACAGCAAGACCACTTTATAGAGTGGCCAGAAAAATTTCTTTACGAAAAAGGCTGGGAAGTTTTTGGTCTGTATGCTTTTGGTCGCAAACTCAAGCCTAACTGCCAATTATGTCCAGAAACAACGAGATTAGTCGAGATGATACCAGGAATGACCACAGCTGGGTTTTCTTCCTTAAAACCGGGAACTCACATTGTTCCTCATGTCGGCTACTCTAATGGTGTGCTGCGTTGTCATCTGGGTTTATTTGTCGCCGATGGATGCGCCCTCCGGGTGAAAACTCAAACGAGAAGCTGGCAGGAAGGTAAGTGTTTAATTTTTGATGACACGGTAGAGCATGAAGCTTGGAATTACAGTGATGCGAACAGAATTGTGTTACTGATTGATTTTAAAAACCCAGATGCAACAGGGAACGACCAATCTCAAGTAATTTATTCAGCTGAAGTGGCTCAGCTTGTACGAAATTTGGTCAATTCTAGTTTGTAAATCAGCCTCAGAGGGCTGGATATGAACTTGAAAAACCGTCCACTGAAACCCTGTACCTAGTAATATGTAGCCCACAAAAATTATGTATTCAATAATTCGCCTCAATAGCTCTACGGCACAAAACTACAAAAATATGACCTTTCCGTGCCTTCAACCCTTTCTAGGAAATTTAAGCACCCATACTTCCCTTATTGCCATTGGTGCTGCTTTCTCAGATCAGCCTATTGGTCTGGTTCTAGCTGACGTTAGAGAATACACTCATGGTGAGTATTCTGCTGAGGTACTCTCAATTTTTGTTGCCTCCTCTCAGCGTTGCCGTGGGATCGGCACAGCTCTCTTAACTGCTATGGAAGATGAGTTGCATCAAAGAGGCTGTAGGAAAGTTCTATTAGTTTATCGCACTGGTAAGCCTACAACTCCAATCTTGGAATACCTACTACAAAAATGTCAATGGTCGCCCCCTCAAGCTCGGCTGCTAATGTGCAAAGCAACTTTACAGAGTATAATAAATGCCCCTTGGATGCACAGATATAGTCTTCCTGCTGCATTTTCCACCTTCCTGTGGAGCGAGCTAACCCAAGATGAGAAGATGGTTATCCAACGCAAGCAAGAGGTGGAGCAGTGGTATCCAGAATCATTGTCTCCTTTTCAGGATGAAGACATGATTGAACCCCTCAACAGTTTAGGTTTGCGTTACAAGGGAGAAGTTGTGGGATGGATGATTACCCACCGATTAGCCTCGGATACTATTCGGTATACTAGCCTTTTTGTTAGGCAAGACTTTCAAAAATTTGGTCGTGCGATTCCTCTACTGGCTAAGGCAATTCACCTTCAGAATAGTAGTAAAGTTACCAACGGGATTTTTGCCGTTGAACTTGAAAATAAGCCTATGTATGAGTTTGTAAAACGTCGTCTGGATACTTGTATAACTTCTATTACCGAAACGAGGGAATCCTTTAAATTCTTGCAGGAAAATACATCACTGCCTGTACAACAGTCTGCTTAATATAATACCATCCAATGTTCAATATTATTTCACTGTAATGTTTCAAATTGTTCGACAACACAACGAAGAAGACTGCGGCGCTGCTTGTATTGCTTCTATTGCCAAACATTATGGCAAGACTTTCACTATCAACCGGATTCGGGAAGCCGTAGGAACTCGCCGAGAAGGTACAACCTTATTTGGCTTAAAGCAGGGAGCAGAAACACTCGGTTTCAATACACGAGGAGTCAAAGCCACCATAGAAGCTATCAACAAAAAAGCCGTACCGCTGCCTGCGATTGTTCACTGGAAAGGCTATCATTGGATTGTTTTGTACGGTCAGCAGGGTAATAAATATGTCATTGCTGACCCTGCTGTAGGCATACGGTATATAGACAAAAAGATAGTCAAAGAGGGAGGAAAAGATATGGTAATGCTCCTCCTCGAACCAGACCCAATCCGCTTTTTTGCCCAGCTCGATGAAAAAGAAAAAATTGGTGGATTCGGTCGCTTCCTGAGGCGAGTCTGGCCCTATCGTGCCCTTCTTTCCCAAGCTTTGCTGCTCAATTCCGTTATCGGTCTGTTCTCCCTAGCTTCCCCTTTCCTGCTGCAAATCCTTACTGATGATGTGCTGGTTCGAGGTGATAGCCAACTGCTCACTAGAGTAGCAATCGCTGTTGTCGTCATGCATCTCGTTAGCAGTAGCCTCCAATTGGTGCAATCTAACTTAATTGCAAACTTTGCCCAACGTTTAGAACTAGGACTCATCCTCGAATTCGGACGCCAAATCCTGCGCTTACCCCTACAATACTACGAATCCCGTCGCAGTGGCGAAATCGTCAGTCGCCTGGAAGATATTCAACAGATTAATCAGCTAGTTTCCCAAGTTGTTGTTGGCGTGCCCAGCCAATTTTTTATTGCCTTCATTTCCTTGGGCTTCATGCTCTTCTACAGCCGCAATCTCACACTATTAGCTGGTGTGATTGCTCTTTTAATGACTCTCTCAACAATCGTTTTCTTGCCCACTCTACAGCAAAAGATTCGCAATGTCTTAGTTTTGTCAGCAGAAAACCAAGGCGTCTTAGTCGAAACCTTCAAAGGTGCCCTCACTCTTAAAACTACCACAGCCGCACCTCAATTCTGGTCAGAATTACAAAGCCGCTTTGGACGCCTCGCCAACGTCACACTCGGTACAATTCAGATTGGCATCGTCAACAATGTCTTCTCTAACTTAGTGTCCAGCATCGGCAGCATTGCCTTACTTTGGTTCGGCAGCACCCTGGTAATTGGTCAGCAATTAACTATTGGTCAACTGCTGGCATTTAATAGCATGAATAGTAATTTTACAACATTCATTAGTACCTTAGTCGGCTTCGTAGATGAATTCATCCGTGCAAAAACTGCAACGCAACGACTCACCGAAGTCATCGATGCCACACCAGAGAACCAAGACGACACCAAAAAGCCCTCTGCTAAAATTCCTAGCAAGGCTGATATTATTTGTACTAATCTTAACTTTCACCACGCTGGCCGAGTTGACTTACTAGAAAACTTCTCTCTAACTATTCCCGGTGGTAAAGTAGTTGCCATGATTGGGAAATCAGGCTGTGGTAAAAGTACCCTAGCGAAACTAATTGCGGGTTTATACACTCTGCAATCAGGTAATATTCGCATTGGTCTTTATAACCTGCAAGACCTCTCCTTAGATTGCTTCCGTCAACAAATTGCCCTTGTTCCCCAAGATGCTCATTTTTGGAGTCGGTCGATTCTTGAAAACTTCCGCTTAGGCAATCCTCAAGTTACCTTTGAGCAGATTGTTAGAGCTTGTCAGATTGCTGGTGCCGACGAATTTATCAGTAAACTCCCCGACAAATATCAAACCGTATTAGGAGAATTTGGCGCAAATATTTCCGGTGGACAACGACAAAGATTAGCGATCGCCAGAGCGATTGTCAATGACCCGCCGGTGCTGATTTTAGATGAATCCACTGGTGCCCTCGACCCGGTGAGTGAAACCCAAGTGCTAGAACAGCTACTGGAACACCGCCAGGGGAAAACCACGATTATGATTAGCCACCGCCCCAGAGTAATCCAGCGAGCAGATTGGATTGTCCTACTGGAGCAAGGTCGCTTAAGACTGCAAGGTTCTCTTGAAGATTTAAGCTCCCAAGCCGGAGACCACTTGGACTTCCTGATTCCCTGAAATATTTACCATTTATGGAGCATCATGGTTAGCACACCTGAGCAAGATTTTCTGCCCCCAGTTCAAGACAACGAGTTTCTGCCGCCGATTAGTCGTTGGACTACCCTTGGCGGACTGTTCATCGTCGCTTCTGTGGGCGTAGCCATCACCCTCGCCTCTGTAACCAAATACAACGTCACTGTCAAAGCCGAGGCAAACATCCGTCCTGCTGGCGAATTGCGACTGGTTCAGGCGGCTGCGGAAGGTCCAGTTATGCGCGTTTGGGTTAAAGAGAATCAAGTTGTCAAAAAAGGAGATGTCATTGCTACTATCGACGACTCTCGCCTTCAAACGAAAAAAAGCCAACTGCAAAGCAACATCCAGCAGACCCAGTTACAACTCGTTCAAATCAATGCCCAAATTAGTGCCCTCAATCGGCAGATTATAGCCGAAACTGACCGCTTCACCCGCGTTGTCGCTGCCGCTAAAGCTGAACTCTCGTACCGCAGCCGGGACTATCAAAACAAACAAATTACTACTGTTACTGAAGTCGAAGAAACCGAGGCGAACGTCCGCAGCGCCCAGGAGGAGTTACAAAAAGGTTTTGCGGACTTAAAGTCAGCACAAGCTAACTTAAGTGCGACTCAGGCTGCCTTGGGAGCAGCTAGATCAAAGCACAACCGATATCAGAGTGTAGCCACAGAAGGAGCGCTTTCTAAAGATCAATTGGAGGAAGCACAACTCGCTGCTGACCAGCAATCGTCAGCCCTTGAGGGGCAAAAAGCGGTAATTGAGGGACAAAAACAAACAATTGAACGGTTGCAACAAGCTGTCGTGGCAGCTTTTGCTAAACGGCGAGGCGCAAGGGCTGCACTCAATCCGAGTAATGCAGAAGTTGCGATCGCTTCTGAGCGCATTGGTCAAGAAAAAGCTGCGGGTGTTGCCAGTGTCGCTACATTAGACAAAGAACGCAAAGCTCTCATCCAGCAACGGATTGGAATTGAGCAAACAGTTGAGCGCGATACCCGCGAACTCAAACAAGTGGAAATCGACCTCAGCCAGACTGCCATTACTGCCACAGCAGACGGTATCATCTCTAAGCTAAACCTGCGAAACTCCGGTCAAACCGTGCGCCCTGGAGAGGAAATGGCCCAAATTGTCCCTAGTGATGCCCCATTGGTGGTCAAAGCAGCGGTGGCATCTGAGAATAAAAGCAACTTGAAAGTCGGACAAAACGTACTTTTGCGGGTTTCTGCCTGTCCTTATCCAGATTACGGTACTCTTAAAGGTAAGGTCAAAGCGATTTCCCCAGATACGTTTTCCCCTCAAAAGAATAGTAATGATGCGCTTACCTCTACAACAGCTACTGGGCAGAAAGCGGTTGCAGGAGGTGCCTTCTACGAGGTAACAATTGAGCCAGAAAGCCTTGCTTTACATCATGGGGAAAAACTGTGTTCCATCCAATTGGGGATGGAGGGCAGAGTCGATATTATTTCCAGAGAAGAGACTGTACTCCAATTCTTTCTGAGGAAGGCAAGGCTGATCGCAGATTTGTAAGGTTACTCACACCTTTGCGCTTTCCAGACTCAATCTGCATCGTCTTGTAACTTGGATGAGAAGTTTTTGAAGAAGTTCTTAGAGGTTGCCAACAGTGTTGCAAAGAATATTACCACAACACTCAATTCTACTCGCGCTACCGATTTTGCTTTTCGCTAGTGTGTCGTAAGTATCTTGATACTTTGGGAGATGTAAGCGAAATTCCCTGGCTAAAAGATTTTAAAGGTAAGGAAACCTTTCTAACTAAACCTTGCAATGTTTTTAGAGATGCGATCGATACCATTTCCCGCATGGTCAAAGTCGTCAACTCCTACTGGCGACCAGCTCAGTTAGAAACCAACATCGACATCAACTCCTTTTACAATGCACTTTTCGTAGGGGGCCCCAGTTGCGCCGGGGCGAATGTGTCCCGTACTTCGTTAATTATCTCCGTTTCCATAAGCGGTGAGAACTGCCCCAAACCCGGTTTATCTTAAAAATCGTCGCATCCGTTGCCGAGTTTTACGCGCTACACCCTATTTCTAGGTTGCTAGTAAGTCCTGTTGATATTCTTAGGGCTAGGATTAACCGCCAATTAATACGGTACCACAGCCCGCTAAAATTTTATGCGATGGTCTAATGGCTTCCACGATTGTCTTTTCTAAGCGACTGGTGGGAAGCCCGTTAATCAAAACTGTAAGACTACATCGATTATAATCTCATGGCTATGTGGGGGGAGGGACACAAGATAGCCACGTATTCTGATCTAGGGCTTAAAACTGCTACAGATTCATCAGGATATGGAAGTTTCCCCGCCTATCCGTTTATAGAAATGGTGGCTTCCTTTATCTCTCGCAATCTATGCCGTCCTTATCTCTCGCAACCTATGCCGTCGTTATCTCTATCAAATCCGTGGGGGTCTGGCTCTAGTACGCGAAAGCGTCTCTGTGAAATGTCGCTGCAATCTCTCATCAGGTGGGGCAGGCGGAATGCACACATCTGGATAAATCGGGTCGCAACTATTTTGTGGACTGGAGGCACGTTTTTGCGGGCGATGGGGTCTATAAGTCAAGAAAAATCAGCATAAACCAAGAAAATCAACCTAAACCAAGAAAATTAGAATAAGTCAAGAAAATCAGGGTAAGTCAAGAAAATCAGGGTAAGTCAAGAAAAATCAACCTAAACGAAGAAAATCTGAATAAGTCAAGAAAAGTCAACCTAAACCAAGCAAAAGCACGGTTGATCTACTGGTAAATCGGTAATAAATTATGGGCGATCGAGCTACCGCATCAAGTCGATCACCCGCTTTTTGCCAGACCCGCATCACGGATTTTAGATTTTGGATTTTAGATTTTGGATTGGGAATAATCTCGATCGAACCCAGTCCCAGAGTTGCTGGGGAGTTGCGGGCAATCGGCTCTAAAAGTCAAGAAAAGTCAAAATAAGCGCGATTCCGTACCGACTACCGGGGATTAATCAAGGGCGATCGGCTATGAGTTTTCATGAGTTTGCATGAGTTTTCATGAGTTTTTATGAGCTTTCATCAGTTTTGAGATCTGCAAAATTATGCAATTTCATGCAAAATTATGTCTTTTCATGCTGTCCCATGAAAACTCATAAGCCACTGAAAACAGGCAAATTCTGCCGCGCCTACAACCGCCAAAATATCGGCTGCTGTAAGTTTTCCGAGGTTGATCGCAGCTTCCAAATCTTCCTCGATGGCCACAGCGAAGGCCGGTGAGTTATAGCCGATCGCCTCCTTGATACGCTTGGCTCGCGTCACGGGTGATCGGCGGCGGCGCTAGTAATTCTTGGAAGTGCTGGCCCTCGATCAGCTCAAGGGCAGACAAGATTTGTGCGCGATCGGCGTGGCTCTCCGTGCAGACTTCCTTCAAAACTGCTGCGATTTCGTGGGCGGTTGTGCGAAAGGCTTCGGCAATAGCCACGCGAATGAACTCAAGACATTCGGCGTGGCAAGCAGGATCTAAACTCATGCACCGCCCTCCGACAGCTCTTGCTTCACCAAATCCTCTTTGTCCAGGTCGGTAATATATGACCCGTCGGGCTTCGTGCAGGTGATGCCGTTCCGGTCAATCTTATCGATAGTCAACTCGACTCCAGCCAAACTCTCAAACTTCGTTCCGACGTACTTAACCCGCATTCCTTTGAGCCAGCCAGTTGCTACCAGGATTTTAAAGTTGAGGACTTCTTCCTCGGTCAATTTGGCTTTTACCGCTTCTTTTTGAGTTGGCGAGTTCTTGATTTTCTGCCAAGCGAACCGTGCAGCAGCGCGGTCAAGGGTGGCAATGGCTTCTTTTATAGCTTCAAAGATTTCGTCACCAACTCCCATCTCTGGCTCAATTTCAGAAGATTCTGGTTCTGTTGGTGCTGTTTCCGGTTCCGGGGGAGCGATCGATTCCTCTGGCGACGAGTTGACACTTTCCGAAGAGTTGACACCAATAGTTGACGGCGTGTCAACCGCGTCTAACTCGCACTGGCTAAGGTTTTCAGTGCCAACAGTTGACAAGTTGACAACATCCTTAACCATCTGAGGATTTTCGCCGCTCAAATCTGGGATGTCGATCGGTTCTGCTGTCTGGGGGGGGGGAGTGTTTGAATCAAGAGTCTCAAATGTGTCAACTTTGTCAACTGTTGGACTTTCTGTGTCCTGTAACCCAGATTCTGCATTGGTTTGACTCCATTGACTGTTTGTCAATTTTTTGTCAACTGTTGTCAACTCTTTTAAAGAGCTATCTTCTAGAACATCCACAGAGTAAGGTTTGTGCTGTTTTTGAAGTTCTTCAGAATTTGTCAACTCTTTAGATACAAGTGCAAGCTGAGAGCCTTTACCTTGCGTCTCGGCTAAGCCCATCATTTTTAATTCAAGAAACAACTGCCGCACCTTATTGGCATCAGTTTTGCGAAGATCTCTTATTGTTCGCCTTGCTTGGCTAGCTGTAAGAGTTTTTAAGTCTGCTACCTTATCCAGTAACTTCCGCAGCGTAGGAGCTAGCTCGCCATTTTCAACATCTCCATCGCCCTGCAGAATGGTGACTTGACCGAGATAAAAATCTGCTAACTTGCAACCAGATTTGACAATGGCTTGGGGAATTTCCTCTGGAACTTCAGCAGAACCACTGGCTACTTCCCAAAGAATGTGCAAAAGTCCAATTAGTCGAACAGCTTGCCCCGGCATTTTTGCGATCGCAGCTTGCAGCCCTGGTCTAGTCTCAGCGCGTTTCTGTTCGTCTTTTTCATCGTGCCAATCGTCAAAATAGGTTTGCCCAAGCTTTTCAAAATGAAGCTGTATGACGGGTAATGCGTCGATTTTTTCGTAGATGTCTGCTAGTAACTCATCTAGGTAATAGCTCGTGTCATCACGCGGTATTTTGAACGGACGCATCGGCATACTGTAGAAAAGGAAGCGGGCCCACTCACCTTGAGAGTCGGAGAAGTCCCCTAGTAAGTCGCGAAGTTTATCTGGTTGAATGCCGCCGGTGATGGACAGAGAGTCGCGGGCTAGACTCACACGCGAACCATCACCCGCCCGGTTCTTTTTAACTCCCCCTCCATTCCAGCCTGAAAGATAACTTTCTTTATCCGCACCTTTGCCACCTTTGTAAGCGCCATGTGATGCGAACAAACCGCTAAGCTCGTCTTTGATTAAAGTTAAGCCGTTGTTAGGCTGTTGACATTTAACTTTGTCTACAGATTCAACAGTGGCGTTGTCAAGGTAGAACTCGCGAACTGGTTTTGGTTTTTGTGGAAACTCACCGCCACCGTTACCTTTGCTATTTGTTGTTTCCTTGAGTGCTTGCAGTTCGGCTTCATACCGTTGTAATGCTTGCTCGTGAAGAGCGTCTTCAGCGCTCTGGAGTTTAACCAATGGTTGTTTGACAATATCTAATGTGGGAGTTTTGCGCCCCCCTGTTACTGCTACAACGCCGGTGTAAAGCAACAATGGTTGGACAAAATTAATGCACCTTTTGGCAACGACGCGGGAATTGGGATTGATTAGTCCCGCAGCGATCGGCAGCAAGTGAGTCAACACAGCTTCAGGATCTATTGCCATCCATCTCGAAACTTTCTTGATAGGTTCAGCCAGATGCGGGTGCAAGTAATTTTCGAGTGTCAGGCGGCGGTTGCCAATCGTCAATAGATTTTCTACGTCTCTTTTTCGATCGGCGAGCTGATCGAAGCGTTCAATCTCCTCCGAAATTTCCTTGTAAAGACGCCAAATCGGTTGAGTATTGCCACCTTTGGCCAAGCCAAATATTGCTGCTGTAAGAGACGATCCTGCTGTACCTGCTTTGATGAGTTTGATAAGTTCTTCTCTCAGTTCCTCCGTATTAGGGAGTGCAAAGCGAGGGTGTGTGACTACGTTGTTTGAACTGCCGATCATCCGCCCGCCCATTTTTTCCGCGTGGTTTTTCCAGTACCAACCTCGGATGCAGTTTTCTACCCCTTCTGGTTTGCAGGCTGGTTTCGGGTTGTCGCCTTCTGCGGACTTCCACACCGTCTCTGTTTCGTCCTTTGGTAGTGGTGGGTTACATCGGGCCGCGAAGTCCTCCAACAATTGCCGAGGGTCGCCGTTGAATTGTTGACCGATCGTCCGCAGGTAATTTGCAGTCCCGATTACATCCCGCGCTAATTTCGCCCCTGCTTCGTTTCTTCCCCCTTCACTAATGCCATTGAGTAAATTGCGTGAACTCTTAGCTAGACATTCCTCTAGTGGGACGCTAGCAGGCACAGGTATAGTAATGTCCTCACAGCGACTAACCGTAGATGGCGGGTGTAGTTTCGGTTGGAAAAGTAACGGTTCCGTTTTTTCCGGTGTCGGGACGATCGCCCTCAAATCGGCGTATGTGTAGCGCTTACCGGAGTTACTGACAATCACGGATTGATTGCCGCTTGAGTGCCATGCCCCAGCTAAACGCATCACTCGGCTGGGATTTTTCAACGAACGATCGGCATCAGCAAATTCGAGCAAGTCTGTTTGGAGCTCACGCCAATCCTCAACGACAACGGACTCGTCAAGTACCCAGTATGAATGTATGGACTTTCCCCCAGTATCAACTTGCAGTGTGGGTTCTGGCAGTCCTAAATCTTTCCACAAATCAAGTTGAAGGGATTTGTCTAAGCTGTCGTGCTCGTAGAAGATGGCCCGTGCTTGGGTGACATCTTTGTCTTTGTGTCCTCCACCGTTAACCACCAGGTAAATGCCCCGCCCTTCGGCTTGAAAGGTGGTAGCGTGTTTAATCAAATGGTCAAGCTTGGTCGCGAATGCTTTCCGACCCGCATCTTTCGTTTTTCTGGGGTCTGAGTCAGGGTAGAATGCCCGCAGGTACACAGTGTCGCCCGCTTTGTAACCCAGTGTGGCTAATTGTTGTCGGACTTGTTCGCGGTCGATCGGCTGAGGGGATGATTGCGAGTAAACCATTACGCCGCACCCCCGATCGTTCCAAGGGTAAGTGCAGAAAATCCCCGGTTAAGTGTCGTATTTTGTGGGGAATGTGCTAAAATTGAGGTAGAATAAGGCTTAGAAGAATTTTTGACGCTATCTAGAGCGCCGTACCCCTCGCTTTGGTCGCGCAACCTTAGATTGCTTTTTTGAACGAAGTAAGACACAATTTATTAGTAGGGGTTGACATCAAGCAATAAGCCACACCCCTTTAAATGGCTTAAGTCCCTGTTTTTGTTTATTCAATCTGCCAGGATTAAAAAGGGAACAAAAACAGGAAGTTTACATAAAAAAAATAAACTAAAAAAGCACTGGAAGGCTTATGCCGCCAGTGCTTTTTCATTTGGCGTGTCAAGTTTGTTGCTCTGTGCGTGAAAATTTTTGAGATAGATTGCCAGAGCTTCCCGCACAAATTCAGAGCGACAAACTCGGCTTTGGTAACAAGCTTCATCTAGTTCGGCTAGTAACTCGTCGCTAATTGTGCAAGTCATTCGTGTTGGAGAACTGCGAGACATAGACCCTCACAAAAAATGTTGTTCTCTCCATCTTACAATAAGACATCTAATTGCGATCGATACCACAATACAATTCTTGAACCATTTCTAACCCGCTAGCTAGCTAGGCAACTAGGTAGACAGATGTATATACAATAATAAGTGTAAAGTGAACCTTACACAGTAAGCGGTGAGAAGTGTCTAACATTCGCCATCATTTGCTAACCACCTCATTGTTACTACCCTAGATAGTAAAAGCCCTTACTGTTGTCAGCAGTGGTTTTACTGCTACCAGCAGTAGTACACCTGCCTTGTCGCTGCACGTATTAGGGCATAACAAATTAATAAAAAAATCGATTTTTCTAGATTTCCTTAGCGAGGTTGTTCAAAATTTTCCAAGGATTTCCAAGGATTTCTAAAGATTTTCTAGGTTTTCTTTGTTGCCAGTTCTAACCCCCACACCTGATCGGCAGCCGCTTCAGTTTTGCCCGCCGCCGTTGCCACGGTTTCGGAGCTGGTTATTGAGGTACTGCCAGATGTCACGGATTTCTGTTTGAATGATTCGCATTTGCTCCCGCCATTCGTTGTGCTGCTGAGAAATCAGCCTCAGCGCTTCTTGATGGCTCCCAATTGCTGAAACCATGCGATCTACTCGATCTACTAAACGATCGAGTAGTTCGTTGCTGGTCTGCTGCTGTACCGCAATGCTGTCAACGCGCTCTGTCAGTCGGTCAATAGCTGCGGTGTTGGCGCTGGTTTGAACGGACAGCCGCCCGATCGCCTCAGTGTTTGCTTGTTGCTGCACCGCAATCCGGTCAACGCGATCGGTCAGTCGGTCAATGGCAGCCGTATTTGCCTGCTGCTGAACGGCGGTGGCAGCAAGAATTGCTTCTATTCGGTCTAGCCGATCGGAACTGTTCATTTACTTCTTTGTAATAAAGGTCAAGGAATGGCGGTCGGTATGGTTTGGGCTTGAATTGTGAAAATTTAATGCTAGACGGTTACTAGACATTAACTGGCACCTTTATTTGTCTTACCCCGCTTAGCTTTCGCTGCTGTTGCTGGCTTGGCTGCGGCTGGCTGCGGTTCTGTGGGCTGCGGGTCGGATAGGCGATCGGCGCTATAGGGGAGCATTCCATATTCGGCTACATATTTTTTTACAAAATCTGTTACTACTTCGCTCATATTCCTTCCCTGTCTTGCACAGACGGCTTTAAATTCATTTCTAAGCAACTCAGGCATAAATATTCGCAGGGAAATATAGTCTCCGGCTACTGCTACACCGTTGAGCGACGGTCGGAATTCCTCAATCAAAGCGGACTCGATTTTAGGTAGCAACCTCGGCTCGGTGCATTCCAACCAAGCAATGTGAACATTGGTGATTGTTTTTAGCAGGTTGTAACGGTGGTGGGCAGCCCATCGCTGTTGCAGGTTTTCTGCCCGACCAATGTATAAGACGCGAGTTCCTTCCAGAACGAAGTAGATGGCTGGGCAGTTTGGCAAACTGCGACGGTCTGCTAGTGGCAGCGATGGCAGTTTCAGTGGGTTAATTTCAGCGACATTCATAATGTATTAGTTTTCTTTTGGTTGCCCCGCTTGGCTTTGGTCGCTGGCGGGTATTTCGTTTCGGCTTCCGTCGGCGAGTCAACCACGGGGTCGCTCAGGTTGAGACTTTTTTGGCGAGTTTCGTAAGCCTGCCTAATAACCATTTCTATAAGATTTGATAACGTGCGACTTTCTGAATGCGCCCAATTTTCTAGACCGTCCTTAAGGTCTGGCTCACAAGTGAACGTAACCTTAGCTTTTTTAGTAACTCCCATAAGCTCCGAAGATATTGGATATCTCCAGTAAACATCAGAAGTTATTTGCATAGGGTATTTGCAGAAAGCTTCACAGATTATTTGACAGCTTCGGAAGCTTTCTGATATCATACACTCACAGACGCAGTAAAGCCAGTTCTGGGCATAAAACGGCTATCCGTACATTCCCGCGCGGTTGCCCTAAAACTGGCTCTAAAAGCGTCTCAAACTCTTACCCCATAAGGGAAAACTGAACCATGCAAACTGAATACAGACCCGCCACTTATGGCGAAATCCAGCCACATCGCGCCGTCGTGCGTCCTGTGTTGGCGGTAGATCCAGGAAACCGTTTTACAAAATGGATCGACTGTCAGACAGTGCGGTCAATCCCGTCTTACGTCAAGGAGTTATCCGACTGGGAAGAGGGCGGAAACGACGGCCAGAGCTACGAAATCGGATTTGCTGGCCGCCGTTACTTGGTCGGCAGACTAGCTCAACTCATGGGTGGCTCTCCGGCTTTCGAGTCTGGTAAAGCTGATTTAGCTCATCTCCTAATCTTGCCTGCACTTGCCTCGGACTCCCCGCAGCGCATAGAACGGCTGGTTATTCCGACGCCCGATTCTCGCAATCTTGCGACGATCGCCAAACTCAAAGAGTTGGAAACCACGATCGAATTCTCGGTCAACGGTCACGACTGTTTAACAACAATCCGATCGGTGGTGGCTGTTGATGAGTGTCGCGGTGCGTATGACCTCGCACTTGGTCGCCAGATGTGGAGGTATCCGCAGAACCCCAACGGCATCTTAGATATCGGCGGTGGCACTGCGATCGCCCGATTGTTTGCCCCTGGTGGCGCTTTGCTCCGGGATGCCGATATTGTCCTACCCGGTACGTCGCACCTAGCGCAACGGTTAGCAGCCGCCATCTTGCCTAAAGTTGGTTCTACCGCTGATGCCGGGTCGCTGATGGACAGCATCGCCTCCGGTGACTTCCGCTACGGCAACACAGAGATTGATTTTTCTCGCGAATTTGTAGCAGTACGGGACGCCTGGACAGCCGACATCAGGGCAAAACTCAAAGCAAATTGGGCGAAATACTTGCCGGAGCTTGGAGAGTTGATCGTCATCGGAGGTTCCGCAAGCTTACTCCAGCCAATGTGTGAAGCTTCAAAGGGGCGGTTTAAAGTAGCGCCAAAACCCCAGTTTTTTAATTTGTACGGTTTACAAAAGGAGGCTAATTAATATGGCACAGACCCGCGCCGTGATGCCCGCCCGGTACGTCCCACTGGCAGACGAACTGTTGCAAACCACTGGGATTAACGACTATTCAACGTTGATCGGAATTCTCTTGAGTCGGTACGGCAAGCATCTTTTATCTACTTGGGAGATTGCTAATTGCCCACCGTCCGCGCCAATTAATTCCCAACCGATCGCGCAACAGTCGATCGAACCCGAACCATTCGCACCAATGGAGTTTTAGTAATGATTACCGATGAAGACCTGACGCCGTTTGAATTCTCGGACTTTTGGGACGACGACGTTGACAACGACGACGCCCCCAGCTCGCAGAGTATTGAACCTGATTACATTGAGCGCCATATCTCCCGAATTCCTCGCTACGGCGATAATTCCCGTTGGCGGTTGGCATCGCATCTCGAAATGTTTGACAACCTGAACCCAAACGGCACTCTAACGCCCGAACAACGCGAAGCTGTCGATAATTTCGTTGCAGCTTATCAACCGGAACCTGACGAATGTGTCGCGACTGAGTTTGACTTCCCCGAATCCCAGTACATCGCCCACGGGCTCGATTTGGATACGGCGATCGAATTTAGCAACAGTTGGCGGCGTGGCGAATACCTGCCGATTATTGGCAGGCCTGAAGCGGATGTAGTCAGCCGCAAACTAAACCAAATGACAAGCCAGCCGACCGCCCTGAGAAAGTAATCGGCTGGCCGTGTAAATCCTCCCCTGGCGATCGCTGGGGGACTCTTATCTAAGGAGATTGTAATGCAAAT
>NZ_JAUBTO010000126.1:0-25633 GCF_036702495.1 Microcoleus sp. C2D2
GGCTGGTGCCCTGAAGCAGAAACCCAATTAGTGATGATTGGGAATCCCCGCTCCTTTAGGACGGGGTGGATGTCAAGCAATAAATCTAGTATCCACAAGTCCCCTGACTAAGGACTAATTGCCACTTCAATGCGGCGGTTGCGCTGCCGATTAGTATCGGAACTATTGTCTACCGAAGGGCTGCTTTCCCCATAGCCGATCGCCACCCAATGATACTTTTGGCCGAGCACACCAGACAAATACTGCACCACAGCCTGAGCCCGCGCCAACGACACATTGCGATTGTCCGCCGCTTCCCCCGCGTCGTCAGTGTGGCCCGCAACCCGCACAGTTGCCCCCTCATAATTGCCCAAATCCGCCACCAAATTGTCCAAAATCGCACTCGTTCCCGGGCGCAAAGAAATGCTGCCAGTATCAAACAAAACATCGCTGGGCAGAGTTACCATCAGCCCATCCCCGGCCAACACCCGATTATTGGCATTCTGTGGCGCAGTATTAACAGTTTCAGGGTTCAGACTCGGGCTGCTGCCGATCGCTGGCAAAGCAGGAACAGGACTTGCCGCCGTTTCCGGCCCCGCCAATTCCCGCGACATCAACTGCAACCGCTTTTCCAAAGTTTCCGTCGGGCGACTGATGCCCAACTGACTTTCCAAAGCCGCCGTGCGGCCGATCAGCGCGTTGATCTCGCCCTGCAACTGCCTCAAATCCGACTGCAATTTCTCTCTCTGGGCAGGACTGACTTTTGACTGGGGACTCGGTGTAACCGTTGGTGCCGGCAGCGCCGGAATTTGCTTTGCTGGTGTGAGTTCCGGGCTGGGGGTCAAATTCTGAGTTAGACGCACCAATCTTTCTGCCAGTGGCATCTCGGCCGCCCCGGAGGGATAAATTTGAGCGATCGCCATCCCCAGAACCCAGGCAAAACCGCTGCCTACCCCCAGTAGCAGCAGCCGAAAAATCAGCGACAGTAAAAGCAAACCTTTTCCCCGCGACTTGGAGACGCGAGTCGGGGGGATTGAAGGTTTTTGGTTAAAAGATCGCGTCATATTTCCTGCTCTACAAAACTTGGCTCAATTTTATCGAAAAATTGGGTTTAAAACCTCCCCCTTCTAGGGAGACTTTACTTTTGTTTCACTTTATGTTACCATAGCAAGTATAGTTTGGTAAGTGCAATGTTAAAAGCCTGCAAGTACAGAATCTATCCGACTCAAGAGCAATCTATATTGCTTGCTAAGTCGTTTGGATGTGTACGGTGGTTTTACAATTTTGCGCTTAACCTAACCAGTGAAACTTACAAAGCGACAGGTAAGGGTTTAAGTCGAAACGACATCATTAATTTGTTACCTTCGCTGAAAAAAGAATATGAATGGTTAACAGAAGCACCTTCACAATGTTTACAGCAAGTAGCATTGGATTTGTCGAGTGGTTTTTTGAACTTTTTTGAGAAACGGGCTAAATACCCAAATTTCAAGAAAAAGGGACAAAAGCAATCTATGCGATTCCCACAAGGAATTAAATTAGATGGCGACTATCTCATGTTGCCAAAACTAGGTAAGGTTTACTGCAAAGTATCTCGATTGCTCGAAGGAAAGTTAAAATCTGTTACCGTATCGCTAAATCCATCAGGTGAATACTACGCCGCTTGTCTCTACGATGATGGTAAAGATAAGCCTATTTCATCGTCAGAGGGAAAAGCTATTGGTGTAGACATGGGGATCAATCATTATGCAATTACGTCCGACGGGACTAAGCATGGCAACCCCAAATATTACCGTAAATATGAAGTTAAACTAGCCAAGAGACAAAAGCAACTTAGTCGCAAAGAAAAAGGGTCTAGGAATCGTAACAAAGCACGGATTAAAGTTGCTAAAGTGCATGAAAAAATCACCAGATGTCGTGAAGATTTTCTCCACAAACTAAGTCGTAAATTAGTTGACGAAAACCAAGTCCTAGTGGTAGAAAATCTGGCAGTTAGAAACCGGGTAAAAAATTCCAAACTAGCTAAATCAATCAGTGATGCTGGATGGGGTCAATTTTGCACCATGTTGAAGTACAAGTCAGAGTGGGGGGGAAAAATTTACATCGAAATCGATAGATTTTTTCCCAGTTCAAAAACTTGTAGTAACTGCTTACATCAACTAGATAAGCTGAGTTTAGATATTCGTAGCTGGCAATGTCCCAAATGTCAAACGGTACATGACAGAGACATTAACGCCGCCATGAATATCCGCGATGAAGGTTTACGACTTTTGGCGGGAGGGCATCTCGCTAACGCTTCCAGACAACGTGTAAGACCATCTAAAGGCACTGCTTTTAGAGGCAACGTTGGATGAAGGAAGAATCTGGGCCGTTTTACGGCCGGGAGTTGTCAACTAGACATTATAGCACACAACGGAGCGTCTGTCAATATTATTGCCATAATTCGCTTGAGGGAGAGTAGGGAAAGCTTATTGACAACTATCCGCCCTAGAAGGGCAGAGATTCTTGTATCATTCAGTCCACTTAATAAGTACAGCTTCCTGTACTTACCGCAAGATGGTTCTGTCCTCAAGCTTTCGACTCATTGCAGAGTCTTCCGTGTGCCCCACGGTACAATTCAAAACCCAAAATACTGGTTTCTGTGGTACTTGTTGCTCGAAGTTTTTACCCGCACAAGCTTTTGAGCGCTCAAGCCCATAACTTCAGTTTTCAAGGTGCGTTGCCGAAAGGCGACTGGGTTTTTAATGTGGTTGAATACCCTAGCCACATTACAATATTATCACGACCAAGAATAAAAAGTCGTCCTAAAAGGACGAGGCTTTAGACCCTGTAATTTTCGGTAAAGTATGAGGTGATTAGGTCAAACTCCCTGTCAGTTCACATACCATGTTAATTTCGATACTATTTTACCTGTGAGATTTTAATAAAACTTGAGTTAAGTTATGTAACGAACTAAATTAAGTTAGGAAGCCTTGCCCCCGCAAGCCGATCGATTTTAGATTTTAGATTGGGGGACAAATCTAAAATCGGAAAAAGAAACCCGGTTTCTACAAATCAGGGGTTTGGCGGCGAAGCATCGAGGCAGAAAGCGGGTTTCTAGTTTGTTGCGTGCAAGCCTGAATCTGTTGGATAATCCCGTAAAAAGTTTGGAAAAAAAACCGATGACTGACCCTTTAAATAGCCCTTATCCCGTTCCTTGGGAATGGATTAGTGCCACTCATGCTAAAGTGAGCTCAACTGCCGGCACAGGCCTCCGCTACTATCGCAGTCCTTCCCTCGTTTCAACTAACGGCCAATACGCGGCTTACAGTCGAATTGAGTTGCAAGTACAGCCCCAATTCGCCCGGTGTCGGGTTAGCAGCGTCATGTTTGTGGAAAATCTCAAAACCGGGGAACTGCAAACAGTGGCGGCTGCTTCGCCGCTGGCGGAAAGCGGAATGTATGCTAGCGAGGACACCGATATGTCCGGGACGATCGCCATTTTAGTGCCTGTTTCTTGGAATCAAGAGGGTTCCCGCGTTCTCGCCCGCGAATTTGAAGCACTTTTCAACTCTTCCGATATGTCCGACTACGGTGTCATTTGGGACAAAAATGATAATTACACTTATACCGTTGCTCCCGCTCGCAGTCTTTACACTCATGCTGTATTGTTGGGTTGGAGTCAAGTTTGTCCCGGACAAGTTCTGTTCCGCGCCGGCAACTTGGGCGATCGATCTTGGCCTCTTTGTGCAGTTGATATGACCGGCCAAACGATAGCTGTCAGCGAGGACAAACCCCTAGTTTTCGGCAGTCAAGCCAGCACAGACTGGATCGAACCTAAAACTCGTTTTTAGATATTATGGCGGTATTTTCTTTGATCGTGCCCACATTTTTTTTACTGTCAGGTCAATCTTTCAACCAATTCATTTTGACTCTGGCGCTGATAGTTCTGGCTGTTATTTCCTGCCTAACAGCTTTTATTTTTATTCGGATTTTCCTCAATTATTTGCAGGCTAAATTAGAGGAAAACCGCCATTTGTTTAGACGAGCATTCAAAAGAAAGACTGGAAATTCAACCGCTAATATTTCCGAACCTGAAAAGGTTTTTTTAGAACCGCAATTCGTAGAAAGTGACGGCAAATTAGCTGCTGCTATTTTGGAAGCCGAAACCGATATTTCAGAACCGCTTGAGCCGGAGATAATCTGCGAAAATTCAGCAGCAGTTGCCCATCTCTACAAGCCGATCGCTCTTTGGCACGGACGGTTAATTTTGCCCTCAAACGAACAGCGCCAGCCCTACGGTACAGTATTTTTTGAAGTAATAAATGCACCGAAAAAACATCAAAATTTTATTGGTAAAACAGCATTTTTGAAATGGAGTACAAATCGCGAAGTACAGTTTTTTGTCCACGCAGTAACGCAAGATATCAACTTCACAAAACAGGCTAAAGATAGTCAAAAATCTGGCAACATTCATCCAGATAGATTGAACGGCTGGCGAAATGTAGGCCCTTTAGAAACTCTAGCAGCCACCAGACTCGAAGACAGCGTGACTGTGATGCTACGCAGGCCGGTGATTGCGATTAATTATAGCAGCAGCGATCGCCACGAACTCACGATCGATCGCGAACCAGTACAAATTATCGGACGTTTATGCGCCTTCGTATCAATTTTGCACCGAAAAGAACCCGACAGCGACAAATTTATTGTCCGGCATTTCAACAAAAAATCTAAACAATTTGACGGGGCCGCCGAAATCATTCGGATTCCGCAAGTACAGCCAGACAACAATGGCGTAGCGAGGTCTACCAATCATCTGATAGAACAATCGCCATTAAATTCAGACGGCTGGTACATTTACGGTGAAAGAGACGAAGACAGTATTTTTGTAGTGCAGGCAATCGAACCCCGCAAAATTGCCCAATTAACACCAGATGAAACACATTTCGGTCTGGAAAAATCTCTGGCTTATTTAAGCAGGAAAAATTGGGCAAATACACCAGCACAAAAAGGGCAAGCAAAAATAGTATTGTTAACCCCAAATGATGCTACAGAAAACACTTCAATCTCCCCTTGGCAAGAAGGAGATATCGGGATAGTGATTCACTGTTTCGGCGGTATCGGCGGCAAAAAAGGCGAACAGACAACGCTGGGAATTGTCACCGGACATTTTGCTTTCGGAGTAGCAAAAGTGGTGCGCGATCGATTTACCAGCGAACTGCGTTTTGACATAGAATACAAACAAGTTTACGCCCACAATCCCGACGGAATTGTTGCCGGTTCCAGCAAATGGCAAACTTACATGGGAGACTTGCAGCGCGGCTGGTTGGGCGATCGGCCGGTTTGCGATATCATCTGTAAATTAGATTGCGTGTGTTGCGACTACGATTTTGGCGGCATCACCTTGTCGCCTTTAACCGAACTAAACCAGCAACTAGATATCATGATGGCCCGCTACCGCACCGGAGACGGCACCGGCGCAAGTTTAGTCACGCCAGCAACTTCTTGCGTCCAAGATTCAAGCCAGGCAATTTACGCGACAATTAAAAAAATCACTTCCGAAATAGAGTCAAATCCTCAGATTCAAGACTGGCTGAAAACAAATCCCGCCGCCGCACAAACTCAAAGATTTCACCAGTTAGTAGCTTTAGGAGAGAGTTTAGAAAAAGTATTAATGCCCCTCGGCATTGTCCGTCCAGATTGGCACAAAAATTCGAGATTAGCGGGGATTGATTCGGGACTGAAAAAAACCTCTTTTGTTGGTATAGCGAACCTGATAAAAGCTGCTATTAGTTACCAAACAATGCTGCCCAGGCGCACCCAAGAGGAAATAGCCAAAATTTTCTTAAAACAAGGAGAATTTTTGTGGATAATTCGCACAAATCAAGTCGGGGGATTTGACCCAGATATTGAGCCTACCGCACCGACAGGAATTTGAATCCTAAAAAAACAGTGTGCCAGTTCAGGGTGCGGAATGTGGGTTTGAATCCTACAGCACTTACGCACTACGACCAAAGAAACCGGGTTTTTTAGCGAATCTGCGGCTTACAACGCGTATTTTCGTAAAAAACCCGGTTTCTGGGCCCCCACGATCAGACTCGGCGGTTAAAACTGAGATGTTGCACCATTCTCAATAAGCTTTTTAGGAACAGGCAAGATGCCTGTGAAGCGAGAAAATTCACTCTTCGCTTCACAGGCATCTTGCCTGTTCTTGAGAATGGTGCAAGATGTGAGTTAAAACCGATCCTACACAAACTTTCGTCCTAGCAGAGAAGGACTAAAGAATAAAAGGGCTATGAAAGCCGGATTTGATTCAGTTAACAGTCAACAGTTAACAGTCAACAATCAACCCTTACCAAGGAGTGACTTGAACTTTGCCGTCCGGTGCAAAAACTACTCGGAAATCAGCCAGCGGTTCCGCAGGTGGCCTGCTGCCAACCGGCTTGTAAAGCAACTCCGACAACGGCGTTTGGGATGTATCGACTGCTGCCGAATTCTCCGACTTGTAACCGACAATCGCCCCGTCTTGGGCGACACTCACCCGATAAACCAACTCCGCATCAACCGGAGGCTTATTCTTCACAACTCCCTCAATTTGCTGGGAAAGTTTGCCCTTCAACAGCTCAATTTCCCCTGGATCGGTAATTGGCACGGCTGCCGCCTCAGGGCTTGCCAAACCTTCAGAAACAGGACTCGGCGTGCTTTCCGGCGAAGTGTTCGACTGCGGTGCGGCCAACGGTGAAGCGTCCGACTGCGGCGCGGGGATCGGAGTCGGCGAACTCGATTCAGGGTTCGGAGTTTGAGCCCCAGGCAGCAAACCGTCAGCGGCAGGCGCAGGATTGGGATTAGGCGAACCCGATCCGCCCGGAGTCGGCGTTCCGAGATTCTGGCCCCCAGCATTGGGCTGCGGCACCGGATCTCTGGGGCGCTGGACTTCGGGCACTGGCACCAAGAAAAACGCCATCGCAGCCAAAGCCAAACTCGACACGCCCACGACAGCCGGCAAACTCCGCTTCGCCAAAGGTTCGGCAGACTTGAGGTAACGCTTGGAAATTGGGGTTAATTGCAGTGACAATTCCGGCAGCGTCTGTGTGTCGGCAAAAAACTGATCGATCGCTTCGACTAAGTCAAATAGCTGTACCGTCGTCAAATCTACTTTTGCCGACAGTTCTGTTTTTTGATCGATTTGGCTTGGGCTGCCTGTTTCGGTGGGTAGAACGGTCAACCGATGCAAATTCCCGTCAATTCTGTGCAACTGCACCATACCCAAATTCGGGCCGTAGCGATCGGGATAATGCACTCCGCTCATAAATTCTTGAGCGTAGCTGCTGACGACCCTGACCAAGCTTTCAAAAAACTCTCGTCCCCCGCTTAGGGGCTCGCCCAGACCGGTCACATAGCATTCAGCGCTCATTAGTATGGAAAGCACCGGCCGTTTATCTAACTGGCTGGTTGCCGATCCATCGCTCAACCCTTCTAGAACCAGGGTGCAATTTGGCAGACTGTACTGACGCCTAATAGTCATTTTTTATTCAACTTCTCCATCAAACAGGCTAACCCAGAAGCGCTGCATTCCGGCTGTGCCTGTACAAAATAGCAGGTTGCTCAACAAGTTCAAAGCTAGTTCGTTGAGCTTGTCGTCGGAATCGTAAGCTGCAACTAGCGATCGCTTGGGGTTCATGCGCGATCGAAAGTGAGCTCGAAAGCGTTCTAAATACTCGGCCAGTGGCAAGTGCTGGTTGAGGGGAATATTTCTCGATCGCAACTGCTGCGAGTCTAGCAGCAATTGCCGAATTGTCGCGGTTAACTTGCGCGCCATATTACAGGCGATCGCCACCAGCGCTTTTGCCTCCACCATGGTAAGGGAGCGGCGCTGGGTGTAGCGTCTCAGCGGGTTAGTATTGCGCATCAGCCAAAGGGCAACCCGATTTTTGATTATTGATTCCAATTCCAGGTCCTTTGACACTGCCAGCATTTCTTCAGCACCTCCGAGATACAAGGCTTCGATCGCCAGCAACATCAAGTCAATTTGCAATCTGGCCCGGCGGGGACATCCCCCATCGGAGGGCGACAAGTCTGGCAAACTGTCTAAAATCAACGGGTTTGACTGGGTAAGCGAAGTTTCTGACGGCATTAATATCACGGCAACATCCATTCCAAACAAACTATACGGGTATGTGGGGTCTCGGGCATGACAAATTCAGAACCGACGACTCCTCAGCGATACTTTATTTCGATCGTTGACTTTTATGTATATCTTTACAATCTAGCAGCAACCGACCGTCGCGGGCGAGTTCCGGCGAGAGTTCGATCGCCCCATCGGAATTATAATTTTTCCCGGGTCGGGCTGTAGTTTCCGAAAGCGAGCGTCCCGCTCGCACCCTCGACATCCTTCCGACCTCACCGGAATTAATATCACAGAGTCGGAAACCGAGCAAGAATTTGACAATTATCGATTCCCTATTGGGATCGATCAATGTTCATTCTTCTGGGGTTTAGGCGCCGCTTCTTTTTGAGCCGTAAAATCAGTAGCCCCCGCCTTATCAGTTAGACTAATTTTTCCCTTGAGGCTTTCTCCCTCCAAAATTCCTCGCATTTTAACAGAACTGTTTTGACCCGTTGCTGTGGAATCGCTGCAACCGGCTAAATTAGGAACCGCACCCGACAAACTCAATCCTTGATTTTCCCACTTGCCATGTAGAGGAGGTGTCTCCTCGGCTATTTTTTCGCTATCGGCTTCGCTGCTGCCCGATCGCAAATTACCGCTCAAATAAACACCTGATTGCTCGATTGTCAAGACCAAGAAATCAGATTTCAGACATTCGGGCAAACTTTGAGCATCGAAGCGATAACTTCCCCCAATTGCCGGGGCCGCCTTTAAATTTGTTTCGCCGTAAGCACTCACTACTTTAAACAGCAGCGCAACTGAGCCGATCGCAATTCCGTAAAATGCCAGCGATTTGAGGCTTAAATGATTCATAATCTTGGTAATTGGTAATTGGGCATTGGCCCGCGCAGGGCATTGGGCATTGGGCAAACAGGGCATTGGGCATGGGTACTAACTCACAAATAACCAATAACCAATAACTAATAACAACTGTCAAAAGTCAACTGACTACCTTTGAGGAAGTACCGACGCCAAGTGCGATCGCACTTTAACGTAGCACCGCGCAATCAGCAGCGAAGAATGACACTGCACAGCCAATTCATCAGTATACTGTCCCAAAGTTTGGCGCTCAATTCCCCACTCCCGACTCGTACCCGCAATAGTCAAATCAGCATTAGCAGAAGCCGCCACCACTGCTTGAATTGGCTCAGCAGCCTCCACAATCGGAGTTTCAATGCGCGATCGCACCTCAACCGGCAACTGATCCATCACTCGCTGAAAATCGTAACTCAGCTCATTTCCCGATTCCCCGTCAACCGCCACCCGCAGCACCGTCAAACGGCGTTCCTCGCTATTAACTAACAGTCTCAGCGCCAATTCTAACCCCAAATCATCGTGAATGTTTGCCGCGTAAGGTACTAACAAGTTATTCAAATTTTCCCGACCTCTGTCAACAAAAATTGCTACATCCACCTTAGCGTTGCTGAGAATTCTGCCGACACGTCCTCCCAAACGGTTGCTGCTAAAAGTAGGCCTGTGCCATCCTACTAAAATCAAATCCGCGCGATCGATCTCCGCAATTTGTGCCGTTTCCCGGGCTACATCATTAGTAACCCGAATGATGGGATGTACGAATTTTCTCCCCTCGGGCAGTTCCAAACTATCAATCAATTCTGATAATTTCGAGCGGCGCTCTTGAATAATGCGATCGGCTTCCACAGGCGTACTTTCAAAGGCATAATCATCATTTAATTCTATCAAACTCAGAGGATGAACCGCCGCCGACTGTAAATCGTCACCACCCATACCAGCAGCGGGCTGCGCCAGCGCTACCGCTAGTTGCAGTAAACCTTTCTGCGTGCTGGGATTGGCAACCGGTACTAAAATCCGATAAGTTGGCAGCAATTTTTTACCTGTTTCTTCGCTGCTACGGGCAATTGGTGAATCTTCTAATTCTGAATCATCAGAGCTAACTTCTGAAATATCTAACCTAATTAACCGTTTTGGATAAGTCCACTCCAACAGAGGCGAAGTCATAAAAGTTGTGACTAAAGCCATGATGACTAACATCGTAAATAGTAGCGGCGAAACTACACCCAGGGAAAGACCGATATTCAGCACAATTAGTTCAGTCAAACCGCGAGTATTCATCAGCCATCCCAGCGCAGAAGCTTCGCGGTTGCTGATGCCACAGACTCGGGCCGCCACGTAAGTGCCGACGTATTTGCCGATAATTGCCACTCCCAAAACTGCGGCGCACAGCAGCCACAATTCGGGACTGTTAAGCAGGCCGATTTGAGTCCGCAAACCGCTGTAAGCAAAAAAGACGGGCAGCAGAAATATCAGGACAAAATCTTCGGTTTTCTCAGCTAATTCTCTGGTTAATCCCGCATTTTTCGGCATGGCGGCACCCAGCAAAAATGCACCGAAGATTAAATGAATGCCGATCAATTCAGTAATTAAGGCAGAAGCTACAACTCCCATGTAAATTCCCGACAGCACTAACTGTGTTAATCTGCCGGTGCGGTTGTAGTGGTGGGAAATGCGCTGCAACAACCATCGGACTACAGTCATCATGAAACCGATGTAAATTAAAGATGCAAAAATGGTTGGCAAAGCGCCCAGCATGGAGTTAGTTCGAGTAACTGCGATCGCCACCGCCAACAAACACCACGCGGTCACGTCGTCTACCGCAGCGCAAGTCAGGGCCAGCGTCCCCAATTTTGTATTCTGCAAGTTGTGTTCTGTAATAATTCTTGCCAGCACCGGAAAGGCAGTAATTGACATCGCAGCGCCTAAAAATAGGGCAAAGGCTGTAAACGAAACGCTATTATTTGAAACGATGGGATACAGCAGCAGCGCTAGCAAGCTTCCCAGGGAAAACGGCACTAAAATGCTGACGTGAGAAGTTAAAATCGCGATATCTAAATTGCTTTTGAGATACTTGGGATTCAGTTCCAAACCAATCAAGAACATGAAAAATATCAGCCCCACCTCAGACAGCACGTTGAGGAAGGGAATGGCTTCGGCTGGAAAAAGTGCTGTTGCGGTGGCTGGTGCAACTAAGCCAAACAGAGAAGGCCCGAGCATAATTCCTGCTACAATTTCTCCAATGACTTGAGGTTGTTTGATAGATCGAAATGCTAAACCGACAAGCCTCGAAAGTGCGATGACAATTAGAACTTCAAGCAGGACGAGAATGGGGATGGGCATAGCGTTTTTAGCTTTGGGATTTTTGCGGATCGAGATGGCACGGCAGTAAAGCCGACAGAATTGGCGAGCGAAAAAAATGGATACTAGCTCGATCGAAGGTAGAAGGCACTGCGTAGGCGCACCAACAACGCCATTCTCTCACAAGCCAACAAAGGCTTTGGCAACATCCCCCCTGGATTTTTCGTTTTTAAGAAGCGCTTGCTTTGTAACTCTAACCTCCGCCTGCGCACCCCGCACTAAATCTCACCTCCGGGTGGCCACCAGCCATCCAACCCTAGGGATATAAGATTGTCAGAAAAAGTAGCGCGCGCTGTGATAAACTAGAAAAGTTGTTTAAATTCGCACATCCGGGTTTTCGGGTGTTTCGAGGGCGCAAACCTTCAGAAATACGACCGGGTGGAGGATTAACCCGAATCAGGAGTTAAAAATACAATGCCAGTAGTCAGTTTGGCTCAAATGTTAGAGTCAGGGGTTCACTTCGGACACCAAACCCGCCGGTGGAACCCGAAAATGTCTCCCTACATTTTTACAGAGCGCAACGGGGTTCACATCATCGACCTCGTGCAAACCGCTCAGCTTATGGAAGACGCCTACGAGTACATGAGAGTGGCCTCAGAAAAAGGCAAAAAGTTTTTGTTCGTGGGTACGAAGCGCCAAGCTGCCGGGATTGTAGCCCAAGAAGCTCAACGCTGCGGTGCTTATTACGTCAACCAGCGCTGGCTGGGGGGAATGCTCACCAACTGGACGACTATTAAGTCCCGAGTGGAGCGCCTCAAGGATTTGGAGCGCCGCGAGGAAATCGGCGCCCTCGATTTGCTGCCGAAAAAAGAAGCTTCGGTGCTGCGCCGAGAAATGACCAAACTCCAGAAATATCTGGGCGGGATTAAATCTATGCGCAAGATTCCCGACGGAGTGGTGCTGGTAGACCAACGTCGCGAGTATAATGCGGTGTTGGAATGCCAAAAGTTGGGAATTCCGATAGTCTCTCTGTTGGACACCAACTGCGACCCGGATTTGGTGGACATTGCGATTCCGGCGAACGACGATGCTATTCGATCGATCAAGCTGATTGTCGGCAAGTTGGCTGATGCCATCTACGAAGGTCGTCACGGTCAGCAGGGCGGCGACTCTGAGGAAGACTACGACTACGAAGGTGGCTACGACGGCGCTGAATATGATGTCGAAATCGAAGAATTGGATGACCCCAATTATGTAGATCCCGACGACGCAGACGCTGAAGGCGAAGAAACCGAGAGCTAGTATTGCCCTCGTAATCTGACACCACGAAATTAAAAATTAAAGATTGAAAATTAAAAATAATTATTATTTTTAGTTGGATATTTTTAATTTTTAATTGTACATGGCACGAGTCTAAGTCATTAGTAGAGTTCTGGCAAAAGCATTCATTGTGCCAGCGCCAGAATTTATTATGGCGCTACACGTACAAAGTCCGCCCTAAGGTAGACTGGGTATTTCTTGACTCTTGTCCAATCATTAACATTAAGATTAGTGACTGATGACTGATGACTAATGACTGATGACTAATGATTAATGACTAATAACTAATTTTGATTGGGAACTTAAAGAAGATGGCGGACATATCTGCAAAACTTGTTAAAGAACTGCGCGACAAAACCGGCGCGGGCATGATGGACTGCAAAAAAGCCCTCGTTGAAAACGATGGCAATATCGAAACATCCATTGAGTGGCTGCGGAAAAAAGGTCTGGCTTCGGCAGGTAACAAAGGTGGACGAGTTGCCTCAGAAGGTATAGTAGGCAGCTACATTCACACCGGCGGCCGCGTGGGAGTGCTGGTGGAAGTTAACTGCGAAACAGATTTTGTGGCACGTCGCGAAGAATTCCAAAAGTTGGTGCGGGATATTGCGATGCAAATTGCAGCTTGCCCGAATGTGGAATATGTGAAAGTTGAAGATATCCCCGCCGAATTTGTCGAAAGAGAAAAGGCAATTGAAATGGAGAAGGACGACTTGGGCAACAAGCCGGACAACATCAAAGAAAAGATTGTTCAAGGCCGTATTGACAAGCGCTTGAAAGAGTTATGTTTGATGGATCAGCCTTTTATTAGAGATCAGAATATCTCGGTGGAAGAGTTGGTGAAACAAACGATCGCCCTAATAGGAGAAAATGTCCAAGTGCGCCGCTTCGTGCGTTTTGTCTTAGGCGAAGGCATTGAAAAGGTAGAAGCTAACTTTGCCGAGGAAGTGGCAGCCCAAATGGGTGTTCAAGAATCTTAAATTAAGATGGAAAATTAAAAATTAAAAATGTGAAACCTGGATTTTTTGCATTTTTAATTTTTAATTTTTACAGGACTTATGGACAGACTATATTTGTAGGTGGCGCAGTACGCACCTTACTACTTCAGATAGCGTAAAAATTTAAAAGTTGCGTAAGTCTGAGATATTGCACCATTTTCAATAAGCCTTTTATGGGCGGGCCCTCCTGCCCAACCCCTACTCCCCACAATAAAACTCAGTCTTTGTGGAACAGGCATCTTGCCTGTTAAGCCAGAATGGTGCAATATCTCAGGTAAGTCCTATTTTAATTTTATACGAGAGATATGGTGCGAGCAAGAGAGCGAATAGAGCAAGATTTGGCAGCACTCGAAGAGGCTTTAGCAGCCTTGACTTTGGAGTTTCAGAGTACCTACGAGGGTTATTTAACTGCGTTGGGACAAGCGGTGCGGCAGCAGTTAATTTTGGCTTGCTATCACCTTTGCACTCAAGCAGTACCGGAGTCGTTTCTCAAGTTGTCCTTCGACGGGCGGCAAAAAATGCAGCAGTCTGTAAGGCGTTTGGCTGCTGCGTCGGAGGAAAAATTGCGATCGCTGGTGACTGAATCAGAGGCAGAGGCAGAGGCAGAGGAAGAGGAAGAGGAAGAAGAGGAAGAAGAGGAAGAAGAGGAAGAAGAGGAAGACGAAGAAGACAAAAAGGAAAAAAAAGAACTTTCCGCCACTAACTATCTATTTTCAGTGGCAAATTACCAGGTGCCAACTGCCAATTCCCCGGAAAGTTTGGCGCGCTGGCAAAATAGTATTGAAAAGTCGATCGCCCATATTATCAAGCTGCTTTCTCGCGACACCAACCGCTTGCTGCAACAGTCGGGAATCTTGCCCAGTCAATTGCCAGAACCTGTTCTAGAAGCTGCTTCTGGTGCTGAATCGTCCGGCGACAGCGTTGCCGGACCGCCTAACTTATTAAACTTAATCATTGAAACCGATGCCTCATCAGCATCGCGAAACTTGGCAGAAACATTGGCTAGTAGGGCGCTGCACATTACAGCGGTTAAACTGCGGCTGTCGGAAATAGAGTTTGCCGATGCGGGAACCTCGGCTTGGCGCCAGCAAATTCGCAACCTTTCTGTAAGGTTGAACTCGCTAGGCCGCGATTATCAGAAAAAGCAGCGGGAACTCGCTGTGGTGGAGGCTGAGTCGGCTTGGCGATCGAGTTGGTTTGAAGATTGATCGGATGTTGAAGGAAGAAGGAAGAAGGAAGAAGGAAGAAGGAAGAGGGAAGAAGGAAGAAGGAAGAGGGAAGAAGGAAAAACGTACAACTTTTAAGCTATTGGAAACCCGGTTTCTTAAAGAAACCCGGTTTCTCGGTGTTATACTTTTTTTGGTGGAAGCTTCTTAAAAGAAAAAGTTAAAATTTAAAATCTAAAATCTAAAATCTAAAATCTAAAATTGATATGACTATCGATCGACCAGAATGGCAGCGATTGCAAAAAGCTCTTTCCGTAGAAGCCGATCGCGGATTTAACGACATCCAAGGCAGTCAATACCGCTTCAGCGAGTTTCTGGGCCTCAGTTTAAGACAGCTTGCAGTTGCTGTGGCGGCTTCTTCGCGCGATCGAGCCAGACAACTAGCCGCTGAATTTGACATCTACCCTCAGAAGGATCTCGAACAGCGCCAGCACTCGATCGCCATTACGGTCAGTTTTCTGAGGCAAATGGAGCAAGTTTGGGAACAAGAAACTCGCCACCAGCAAGAAGAATCACGACAAGTCAGACCCGCAAACCCAGACGTACCAACCGCCCCAGCAGTTTCCGTTCCCCGAACTGCACCCGTGAGTTCAGCACCCCCACCCCCGGGCCTGACTCTCGACCAACAGTTAACCCGCACCGCCGGCATCGGCCCCGCCAACGGCAACCGCTTGGCAAAACTGGGTTTATACACTGTATACGACTTGCTTTACTACTATCCGCGCAACCACATCGACTATGCAAAGCAAGTACAAATTCGCGATCTGGTAGCTGGGGAAACAGTCACTTTGATCGCCCAAGTAAAGCGCTGCAATTGCTTTTCTAGTCCGAAAAATAAGAAGTTAACCATATTAGAAGTAATTTTAAAAGACCGCACCGGAGAAATAAAAATTAATCGTTTTTTTGCAGGCCCTCGCTACAGTAATCGCGGTTGGCAAGAATTCAAAAAGCGCGAGTATTGTACTGGTGCGGTGCTGGCAGCTTCGGGGTTGGTGAAGCAGGGTAAATATGGAATTACTTTAGAAAATCCTGAGTTAGAAGTATTAGACGACTCCGACGGTGCGATCGAATCAATGAAAGTCGGCCGCCTGATACCAGTTTATCCGCTGACGGAGGGGGTGGATGCTGGTTCGGTGAGGCGATCGATTTTGGCTGCAATGCCGGCGGCGAAAATGTTGCCAGAATCGCTACCAGAGGATTTGCGCGATCGTTACGGTTTAATGGGTTTAGCCGATGCCGTGACTAATATTCACTTTCCGCTCGATCGAGATTGTTTGGCCGCCGCCCGCCGGCGCTTAGTTTTTGACGAATTTTTCTACCTGCAATTAGGACTTTTAAAGCGCCGCCAAACCCAAAGGAAAGCTCAAGCTAGTGCAGTCATCCTTCCTAGTGGCAAATTGATCGAACATTTTTATGAAATCTTGCCTTTTGCCTTGACTAATGCTCAGGAAAGAGTAATTAACGACATCCTCAACGATTTAGCTTCGTCGCAACCGATGAACAGATTAGTGCAAGGCGATGTCGGTGCTGGCAAAACCGTAGTAGCCGTCGTGGCAATGCTAGCAGCAATTCAATCCGGCTATCAAGCCGCTTTAATGGCCCCTACAGAAGTTTTAGCAGAACAGCACTACCGCAAATTGGTAGGTTGGTTTAACTTGATGCACTTGTCTGTCGAACTGTTAACTGGTTCGACAAAAGTAGCAAAGCGCCGGGAAATTCACAGCCAGTTAGAAACCGGAGAATTGCCTGTTTTAGTGGGAACTCACGCGCTGATTCAAGATACGGTGAATTTCCATAAATTGGGTTTGGCGGTAATAGACGAACAGCACAGATTCGGTGTGCACCAGCGCGCTAAATTGCAGCAAAAAGGCGAAGCTCCCCACGTTCTGACGATGACGGCAACTCCCATTCCCCGGACGCTGGCGCTGACGCTGCACGGGGATTTAGATGTGAGTCAAATTGATGAACTCCCCCCCGGTAGGCAGGCGATTCAAACCACTGTACTGTCTGCCAAAGAACGCAGCCACGCTTACGATTTGATTCGGCGGGAAGTGGCGAGCGGGCGTCAAGTTTATGTGGTGCTGCCACTGGTGGAGGAGTCGGAAAAGTTAGACGTGCGATCGGCAATTGAGGAACAAGAGAAACTGCAAAAAACCGTATTTCCTGAGTTTAAGGTGGGTTTGCTCCACGGCAGGATGAGCAGTGCTGACAAAGATGAGGCAATTACAAAGTTTCGAGACAAAGAAACTGATATTTTAGTATCTACTACTGTGGTCGAAGTGGGAGTAGACGTGCCGAATGCCACGGTAATGCTGATTGAAAATTCTGAGCGTTTTGGACTGTCGCAACTGCACCAGTTGCGGGGTCGAGTCGGTCGGGGCAGCAACCGTTCTTATTGTTTGTTAATGCCCGGTTCCAAAACGGCGGAAGCTATGCAGAGAATGAAGGTTTTAGAACAATCTCAAGATGGCTTTTTTATTGCGGAAATGGACATGAGATTGCGCGGACCTGGTCAGGTTTTGGGAACTCGGCAGTCTGGTTTGCCGGATTTTGCTTTGGCGAGTTTGGTAGAGGATCAGGAGGTTTTGGAGTTGGCGAGGGCGGCGGCTCAAATGGTAATTGAGAATGATGAAAGTTTGAATCAGTGGCCGGTGGTGCGGGATGAATTGGAGCGGAGATATCAGCGGATGATGAGTGGGTCGATTTTGACTTAGAGAGTTTTGAACGCAGCAACGGGGTTTTTATGGGAAAGAATATCGTGAAGGGCGATCGACAAAAGTATAAAAAACCAGTTTATGATGACACAACCTCCGCCATTTTATTGTATAGCCTTTCTCAGAAAGATGAGGTATGATGTAACGGGTGCATCTCACTTTTGCAAATACATCAAGTGGAAAGTTGACCATTAAGATAAGCACAGCGAATAGAAAGGATAGAGGAAACATTTCAGGGGGCGACAAGCGCCCCTGAACCTTTACAGGCGTCTGTTTTCGTGTGATCGACTCGTCAAAAAAATTTCGTCTTATTGACAAAATAATCTCAAGAGCGAAAAAGTACCCGGTCGTGATAAAAAAGAAGGGTCTCGCTAATACCACAAGACCCCAATCAATAAAATGTTACCCTCATTCTATCACTCGATACTAGAAAAATACCGCCATCCCAACACAATTACTTACTCTTCAAATGTTCGCACAAGTTGTTACAGACTCAAAAAGAAGTCAGAATAGAACGATTAGCGGCAACCCTGCAATTGCCGATCTTACAAAGTAGTCGCCGCCGCCACATACAACGATTTTTACAGATTAAAGCGCTCAGCATACTTGTGCTCTGGTTCCCGATCGTCTTGCGAGGTAATATCTCGTCAGCTAAAAGCCGG
Source organism: Microcoleus sp. C2D2 (assembly GCF_036702495.1). Taxonomy (NCBI): domain Bacteria; kingdom Bacillati; phylum Cyanobacteriota; class Cyanophyceae; order Oscillatoriales; family Microcoleaceae; genus Microcoleus; species Microcoleus sp. C2D2. Next base: position 18,151 of record NZ_JAUBTO010000126.1, read on the forward strand.
GAGTCAATTAGTCATTGCATTGGATAGAACCCAAGGTCAAGAGTATAATGTCTTAATGGTAAGTGCGATAGTTCAAAAAAGGGCGTTTCCTATATTCTGGACGCTGCTAGATAAACATGGGGCTTCTAACGCAAGTCGAACAACAACAAGTGTTGCGTCCAGTAATTCGCTTGTTAAAAAGATATAATATCGTTTCCGGTTGCATCGGAATGATAAAGTCAAGGTCAATAATTCCACATTCCCCCACGGACGACTCCCCACTCCCAACGGACCATCATTCCGGTGTAACCGGAATTGATATAAATTAGTAATTGTTGGCTCCGCGAGAATTTCATAGCATAGAGCTGGCGCAATGGTTACACCGTCAGCATTTGAGTTTTGTCCTCCGTCAAAAATGCAATACTACTTTCCGAGAAAAAAGACAACCATTTCAATCACTAGATACCATCCCTATTCAACCAGGTATTCATCTCTTTTATCAAAAAATTAGTTTCACTCAAAAGAAAGGCTTTTCTCGCTTTAACTTAGCTGCTTATTGGAAGAGAAAATATCGAGTAAAACAAGAAGATGAACCTTGGTATCTGTTAACGAATATTTCAAGTTTGAAAAGCGCGATGCCGTACCGCCCCGCAAGCTACGGAGTTTATAGCAAACGTTACGGTATCGAAGCAATGTTTAAAGACTGTAAAACTGGAGGATATAACGAGCGAGGGTTCTCAAGCATCACCGGATAAATTGATTGCTTTAATAATTTTAATAGCTTTAGCCATGACTTCGGCGTGGTTACAAGGAAAAAGAACTAAGCTTCAGGGACAAGAGAAATATGTTTGTCGGATTCAAGAAACAGGCAGAACTAGGAGAAGACATAGCAACTTTTGGATTGGTTTGTATGGCTCTAATTGGCTAATTGCTGTTGACTCCTGTCAGGAGTGGGTAGAGTCCATGCTGAGGCAAGGTTCGCAATAAAAAGTCATTTTATCAAAAGGGATTGAGAGCCATAAAGCTTATGGAACAAGCACTTTAGCCTCGTTGTCGCCCCCTGAACCTCGGGCTTCAAAATCTACTTACAGCAGTTTTCCCTTGTATGAAATAAAGTAGGGACTTAGGCTAAGCCTAAGTCCCTACCCGAGCATATGTACTTCACTCAACTGACAACCGCTATATCGGCGATTTAGAAATTTTGACCTTCAGCGGCTGGAGCTATCGAACCCGGTTGGTTGAGGAACAGGTTTTTAGCGCCGTCGTTTTGGTAGATACAGTTAATTTCCGGTTGAGCTTCCAGCGGGCCGGTGAAGCCAAAGGTGTTCATGCGATTTTTGCACTCCCGCACTTGGTCTTGGCTGATGAGTTTTCTTTGTTCAAGAATTGCCCAGTTATTGGTCCGCAAGACGCATCCGGGGCGCATACTCGGCTGCGAGATGTAGACGTTGAAGGGGTTGAGGGTGACGTAGAGGCGCATATCTGTCACCATCGCGCTTGCTCCAAACTGCACGCAAAGTTCTGGGTTCGGGGCGCTGCGATCGATAAATTCGCGGGATGCTACGTTCTCGGGGCTAATTGTAGCGGTGGAGCTAAAGGCAATGCCAATGCCAATTCCCAGAATAAAGACGGCTGTTAAAATCCCTAGGGTGGCGGAATTGAGGAAAGAGGGTTTGCCGGACTGAGGTTCACGCCGCGACTGTCCGCCAAATGAGCCGGAGTCTTCATCTCCCCGGGATGGGTCGCCGCTGAATCTTTCGTCGTTGTAGGATTTAGGTTTGCGTTTCATATAAGGTTCCCTCAGTTCTGGAGACTCAACAGGTAGTAGTTTGTCATTTTTAACCGATCTCGCCTTTCTAATATTATGGCGCTAGGAAGGTGGTTGCGGATGGCCCAGGACACCCCCTCTGGGTTTGGTTTGGGGTTCACAGCTCGCGATCGACCAGGGTACTGCCTTGTCTGAATTTTCAGATTTCAATAAAATAACTGAAAGTGAGATAGTCTTGCACAGCGGAGGAATCCGGCTCAAGATTGTTGACAAATTTTAACATTTTACAAGTCAGGAGGTATAGATTAGTGTCTGTCGAAATTCTTCAAAAGTCTTCCACAGTCCGCAAGCTTGCACCGCGCTACCGCGTTCTGCTGCACAATGATGATTTCAATCCTATGGAGTACGTGGTGCAGACTTTGATGGCGACGGTACCGAGTCTGACTCAGCCACAGGCTGTGAATGTGATGATGGAAGCCCACACTAACGGGATGGGACTGGTGATTGTTTGCGCTCTCGAACACGCTGAGTTTTACGCTGAAACGCTCAATAATCACGGATTGAGCAGCAGCATCGAACCTGACGATTAGAATCTGATGGCACTGCAACGGCTTCGCCCAGCGCGTTTGTGAGTCATACCGTCAACCCTCATACCAAAAAGCCAAGGGCCTAACCCTTGGCTTTTTGGTATATTTAATGCGGTAGATATGGAAACTTGAAGAGCATAGGTTTTTCGGAACGGGCCGAAAGTGGTTCGGAGCTAGGTGAGCTCGATCGCCAATTTCAACTCTCCAATCTCAAATCTTTATCCGAGGAAATTAATGAGGATATTAATAACGTCCTCCTCCGCCTCCTCCTCCTGCGCGATTAAATTTTCCAGGGCCGCCGCCCCGGTTGCCACCGCGGCCGCCATCATCTTCGCGCGGCTTAGCTTTGTTAACTTTGAGGTCGCGACCCATCCACTCTGCTCCGTCGAGAGCAGTAATGGCTGCATCTTCTTCAGCATCTGTTGACATTTCTACAAAACCGAAGCCGCGGGGGCGACTGGTTTCTCTGTCGGTAGGTAGATGTACTCGCTTAACGGTTCCGTATTCGGCGAAGACGTTGGTGATGTCTTCTTGGGTAACTTGGTAGGATAAGTTACCGACGTATATCGACATGAGGAATAACTCCAAAATTTAGACAGTGCGAAGATTTCAGTTTCGGAGAGTTCCCTGCCGATACAGAAGGGCAAGTTTTTAGACAATTCTGTAGCAATGAACAAAGCCTGCAACTGAATCTGATTCACACTTGGTACTTTAACATAGAATTATCGTCTTATGAGTAGGTTTCAGCAGTTAATTAAGTCGTTCTAATTAAACGTAAAACTTTTAGGGTTTTCGGCAACCTGGTTTCTCGGTGTGATGTTTTGTGAAGGTGGAAGCAGAGAAAGTTCTGGCGCGCCCTGTCACAGCAGGAAAGATACATCCACCTTGCCAAAGTTGGTAGTCAAAGCTAGGTTCACGTTTTCCAGGGCCTTGACTAACCACACCACCCCTTCTCGGGTAGAAAATTCGTAGTGACCGAACAAAATTGCCAACCGCTTTTCCAGGTAAGGCTTGACTTTGCCGCAAATTAGCACGATCTTTAGCAGCAAACCTGTGGTTTGGGTGGGGCCGAGGTTGGAGATCAGGTCGATGAAGACAAAGTGGTTGGGCCGCGCAGGACTCTCTACTACTAAAAAGTTTAATAACTGGCTGCAAGTTCTGATCATTAAAAATTCGTTGAACTTCTGAGCATCGTTGTGGGGAAAGGTCTTTTGTAGTTGCTTATACAATTTTTCGTTAAATTGGCGTTTGCCGTAGCGATCGTCGCTGACAGAAGAAATCAGATATTCGTACAAGTCGTCTTTAAAGGAGCGGTAGGACCCTGCTGTGCTGGCGTTCGCCGTGAAGCGGTCCGCTAGCTGTCTGTAGGTATCGGCTCCTTCTACTTTCCCCACAAATTGCTTGAGGGCAAAGAACAGTTCCGGGTCGCTCAACAGCGTCGGGTTGTTTATATTCTGTATACTTCGGTTGAAAGTAATTGAGGTTTCCCGGCGAGCTGTTTGGGCTTTTCTCACTTGGTGAGCGACGTATTGCGAGAGGTTGACTTCAAATTGCTGCTGCTTTTGAGCTTGGATTTTTTTAATGATTTTTTGCTGATCGTAGGTGCTGTCGTCGCTGAGGAGGCAGTGTTTGTAGAGGTAAGGGTAGCGGGGAATTAAGGTTCCCAGGGCAAGGGTAGCTGGGGTTTTGCTGTTGCTGCTATCTTCATTGCTGTGATTTATGACTTTGGCTAAGCGTTGGAGGGTGAGGTACTGTTCGCTTTCAGTAAATTGATTTACTAATTTGGGGAGAGCGGCTCGCCCCCGCGATCGACTGTATCCCACTAGTATTTTGGGCGGTTCTTCAAACACAGCGATCAATTCAGGGATGGCTGCTTGCTTGTTAGGGTAAGTTTGCCAGCGGTTGATCAGGATGTGGCAGCAGCGGTTGAGGATGTACTTGAATTCTTGTTGGGCGTTTTCTGAGGCTGCTATTTTTTCGAGTGCGTCGGCGACGGAGCGATCGGGATATCCGCTACCCTCGATAAACAAAGTGCGAAAGCGGCTGATGAGTTCGGCCGGCTGCTCTACTTGTACCAACTCCAGCCAGTGGTTGTAAAGTAGCTGTTCTTGTTCCTGGCTTTGTCTGTTGTAGTCGTTCACTGTGGATTAACCCTCCGAGGCTGGGGCAGGAGCTTTCAGCGCTCTTAGCTTAATAAATTGGCTCTTGAAGTGCAACAATTGAATCAACCGAGCTTTTCGCCGGATGAGGCTTAGGGGTAGAAGCTGTCAGCACCTTAAGCCGCTCAATTTTTTTGCTTAGTTAAACTATTTACCAATACCAGCATGACATAAATTGTTGGTAATTAGCAAGGCCTTAAATCACTATAGACTTTGTAAAGTATTGGTAAAGATTGTGGGTGGGTCGGGATAATTTCTTGGTTGGCTGACAATTTAGTATTAGGATTGTCAAGGTCAATCCTGGTCAGTCGCCCCCTGTCAGTTAAATTTGAGGTCGGGGAAGGTAGGATTAGCTGTGAAAATAATTATTTGAAATGTGAGTGCTGGTTATGGTTTGTCGCGTAAGTATCGCCCAACTTGCTGAAATTTTAACTGTACCTTTGCCTGCTGTGCCTGAGGGCGTTTTAACAGCTTTAGGGACAGGTATTGCCACAGATACGCGCACTCTTGAGGGGGGCGAAGTATTTTTGGCGCTGCGGGGAGACAATTTTGACGGGCATCAATTTGTGGCAAAAGCCAGGGATTTGGGGGCGATTGCGGCGATAGTCGATCGAGATTGGCAAGAGGAATTGCCTAATTTTCCGCTGTTGCGTGTTGACGATACTTTAAAAGCTTACCAATCGATCGCAGCCTGGTGGCGCGACCAATTCAGTATACCTATAGTTGCTGTTACTGGTTCGGTCGGGAAAACTACTGTTAAAGAATTAATTGCCGCGGTTTTGTCAACGAGGGGAAATGTTCTTAAAACTCAATATAACTACAACAATGAAATTGGAGTACCAAAAACTCTGTTGGAGCTTTCGCCGTCACACAATTATGCTGTAATTGAGATGGGGATGCGGGGCCTGGGTGAAATTGCGCTGCTGTCGCAAATAGCGCGACCGAGTATTGCGGTGATTACTAATGTAGGAACGGCGCATATTGGGCGATTGGGTTCCGAAGAGGCGATCGCGAACGCTAAGTGCGAGCTGTTAGCCGAAATGCCTGCTGAGAGTATTGCTATTCTCAATCACGATCATCATAGATTAATGGCAAGTGCGGCGAAAGTTTGGCAGGGAAAAACTTTAACTTACGGGTTAGAAGGTGGGGATTTGTGCGGGGAATTACTAAATAATGATACAATACTTCTACATGGTATGGAGTTGCCACTGCCATTACCCGGGCGTCACAATGCTGTGAATTATTTGGCGGCTTTGGCGGTAGGAAAAGTTTTAGGTATTGATTGGGATGTTTTAAAGCAAGGTTTGTCTGTGCAGTTACCGGATGGACGGGCGCGCCGCTACGATTTGCCCCAGGATATTGTGATTCTGGATGAGACTTACAATGCTGGTTTGGAGTCGATGTTGGCGGGGCTGAGACTGTTAGCAGATACTCCGGGAAAGCGCCGGATTGCGGTGTTGGGAACGATGAAGGAATTGGGCGACAGGGCGATCGAATTTCACCGACAAGTGGGAAGGGCGGCGCGAGATTTGCATCTGGATGCTTTGTTTGTTTTTGCTGATTTTGAGGAAGCCGCGGCGATGGCTGCGGGTGGGGCAGGTTTGCCTTTTGTACAGGTAGAAGATATTGCGAGGGAGAATTCCCGCGAAAATTTAGCAAGGCATTTAATCGAGTTTGTCACACCGGGCGATCGTATTTTATTCAAGGCATCTCATTCGGTGGAGTTAAATCGAGTTGTGGAGAAGTTTCGCGCTGATTGGGCTGGCGAATAATATCATATCCGCGTCAAGAATTATAATTAAGTTCGTAGGGATGATGAAAGTCCTCATAAAACTCGCTGGGAATGAAGTCCTCGCTACAAACCTATTTTTTACACGACGAGATGATATCATCTCCAAAGTACGCGCGTGCGGAGCTATCTTCCCGCAGGGGTTCCCGAAGGGTAGGGAATCGCCCTCCTTCACTCTCCTGGCTGAATTTTACTCCTCACCCACTCCCGGAACAACCGCAGCAAAGCCTTTTCTTTTGTAGTCTTTTTCAGTTCCAAAAACCGCAGTATTTCAGACTTCAAGACAAAAGGAAACGTTGGAGAAACCTCGCACTCTGCCTATTCATTGCCTTCTAACTGATAGATCGTTAAACGCTTCCCATCGTAGCGCCAAACTTCAGGTACGCCCAAACTTGCGTAAAGTTCTAGACGATGGATCGAACTGCGGGTAATGTCAATTTCAATAGCTAAATCTGGTGGTGGGTCTTCATTGAGATCGATTTGTTCTTTATTCGGAGCTTTCGTACTTACTATGCTAAAATGTTAGTAAATAGTCGGTATCACAGTTAATTATGAAAAAGGTAATGACAAAACTGCTAAACCTACCTGGAGTTATAGTATAAGATAGCAGACAGACAGAGGAAACGTTAATTTTCGCAAGTTCAAGCAGAGACAAAAACAGCAACCTGCCTACACTGTGGTCGATTTAGTCATCGTCTCAATCAAAATAATGGACATTTAGTTAAAGATTTACCAATGGGGAATCGAAGTAATTTTAAGAGTAAGTCCTCCGCAACTTAAGTGCAATAATTGTAAAAAACCTTTCATTTAAACATTAAGTTTTCTCGCAAAACGCCAAGGTTTTACCAATAGATATGCAGTAATGATTACCGAACAGGTAATCCATAGTGACGTTAATAACGTAGCTAAAAATAATAGATTAACCAAGGTCGAAGTCTGGTCAATGGTAATGTTTATAGTTGAGTCAATCATGCCCATTAACGTAGAGCAACTGAAACGGTTAGGCAGAAATGAAATTAGTTTAGTTAAAAGACAAGAAAAGTTGATTGGAGTTTTAGTATACCTAGACACACATAAGCTAGTAGGGCTAATGTCATCTCCAACACAATCAGAAATATAAAAGGGTAAGGATTCAGGTCTTTGATTGAGGAACAAGAGAAGGCATGAAAAAGCCACAAGAATGGGCAGATATAGCATCACG